>NZ_JTEV01000015.1 GCF_000786105.1 Bdellovibrio sp. ArHS | reverse complement strand
ACCATTCAACTCAACTTGTGCTTCTTTTTGTTGAGCAAAAAGAACTTCCAGTTTGCTCTTAACAAGCTTTTCCAGGCTTACGGACTGAAGATTAGCGACAAAAAGATTATCGGAACTGTTTAGGTTCGGCGTCATGGAACTCCCAAGAATGTTCAGCTTATTTATTTTTGGAGTGGACTACACTCCGCGTGTTTCGGGAGACCAAATATACTTATGCAGCTGCAATTGCAACCTCGCAGATGAATTTTGATGCAAAATTTTTTCTGCCAACCAGCGTTCAGACACTTGGCCGTATGATGGGCTGTATAAAACCACAAATTTTTCAAATAAATTGTGTTGACGACAGAATTCTTCGGACCATTCGAAATCTTTTTCAGAACAAATAACAAACTTAAATTCCGTGCTGGGTGTGGAAAAGCCGATGTTGCTCATCACGAATGAATCCGCAGCGCCACTGTCTGGAGTTTTTACGTCTAAAATCACTTTCACTCGGGGATCGACGTGTTCAATACTCTTTGAGCCACTTGTTTCTAAGGAAACTTTGAAGCCACGATCGCACAAAGTATTCATCAAGGTGTGAACTTCTTTTTGTAAAAGCGGTTCTCCACCCGTGATGCACACATACGGTGTTTTGTGAGATTCAATTTCTGTGAGAATTGTTTCAAGGCTTTGCAACTCGCCTTCATAGTAAGAATACTTGGTGTCGCAGTAAGTGCAGCGCAGATTGCATGCGGTCAGGCGCACGAAAACGGTGGGATGACCCACATACGTCGTTTCGCCCTGAATACTATAGAAAATTTCGTTTATTTTTAGCATGCTAAACGTGGCTCCCAACGATGACCCTGCGGGTCAGGCGTTAATGCAAGGATATGTGTATACGGCATTTTTCGGAACCACACCAGTCTTAAGTCAAGGTTGCTCCACTTAGAATGACTAACTAGGGGAAATTTCGTAAATTTTTTAAATGAATCATTTTCTTAAGAAGTTTCGTCAGGACGTCATTGCAATCGGCTTTTTAGGTTTTGGGCTCTTCTTCGCCCTGGCTTTGTTTAGCTACAATCCTTTTGATCCCTCGTTAAATTCTATCGGGCAAGGGCTTAAGGCCACGAACTATTGTGGTATTGTTGGAAGCTTCCTTGCCGACATGCTTTATCAGGCATTTGGTTTGGCGGCTTGGGTCGTTGTTGCGAGCTTTCTGCGTATTGCGTATTCCAGCTTTCAAGGGGAACCCTTAAATCTTAAGAACATTCGTTTTGTGTGGGCGCTCCTTTTGATTGTCAATATTGCGGCCCTTCTATCACTCTATTTGCCGACGACAAAAGTTTTCAAAGAACAGATTTATCTGGGCGGCCTTTTAGGTTTGGGTGTTTCTCAAGCCTTGATGCGGGCGTTTAACTCTATTGGCGTTCAGGTCATTCTGCTTTCGCTTATGGCTGTTTTGATTGTATTTTACTTCGAAAAATCCTTGCAGGAGCTTTCCGAAGCCCCGCGCGGCTTCATGGCCTTTTTGAAGAAAAAGAAATTCATGGATAAGATTGCGGGTTTCTTCGCCGGTATGTTCGTGAAAGAGAAAAAAGCCAAAGCCAAAAAAGCCGACCTCAAAGACGACAAGCCTAAAACCGTCTTTCCTCTTTCTGATAAAAAATTCGTAGGCAAGGACGAAGAGGAAGAGGATGAAGATCTGAACGCTTTATTGGCGGACGCCGCCGAAGCCGAGGAAGAGGACGAAGAAGAGATTGAAGAAGAGGAAGAAACGCCAGCCGTGAGACTTGCGCAGAAGCGTAAAGTCGTGATGAAGGCGAAACCTCCTCGCCGCATCGAAAACTGGGACATGCCGAAGTTGGCGTTGTTGGAAGATCCTCCGGCTTCGCGTATTAAAATCGATAAGGCCGAGATTCAAAGAAAAGCGGACTCTTTGGTAGAGAAGCTTAAGAACTTCTCTATTGAGGGCTCGATCCAGGATGCGAAGCCAGGGCCTTTGGTTACGATGTATGAGTTTAAGCCCAACGCTGACGTTAAGATCAGTAAGATTTCTGAGCTTGAAGATGATTTGTCTTTGGCATTGTCATCAGAATCTGTGCGTGTGGTCGGTCACATCCCTGGAACAGATGTGGTGGGTATTGAAACGGCCAATCTCAAGCGCGAAACAGTGTATTACAAAGACTTGATCGCCGAAGATCAGTTCTGGAGTGAGGATCTTGCCTTGCCCATGGCGGTGGGACGAGCGGTGGATGGTGAACCTAAAGTCGTCGATCTTCGCAAGATGCCGCATTTGCTGATTGCCGGAACCACAGGTTCAGGTAAGTCCGTGTTTGTGGGCTCTATTATTACGGGTCTATTGTTCCGTCACTCGCCAAAAACTTTGCGTCTGGTTCTTATCGATCCGAAAATGGTCGACTTGGCTCCATTCGCTACGGTCCCGCATTTGGTGCTTCCGCATGTGACTGAGCCTAAGAAAGCGGCCACGGCCTTGAAGTGGGCGGTTCGCGAGATGGAAAAACGTTATAAGTCCCTATCGAAATTTGGTGTGGGCAAAATTGAAGCCTTCAACGAAAAGACCGGGGCACTCTCTAAATCCGAGATTGAAGAGCACGAAAAAATCAATCTTGAGCTGGAAGAAGGCAAAGCGAAGTTGGATCAGTATTACTACCAACCACTTCCCTTCATCGTGATTGTCGTGGATGAGCTTGCCGACCTGATGATCGTGGAAAAACAAAATATTGAAGAGCCGATCCAGCGTCTGACGCAAAAAGCCCGCGCCTGCGGTATTCACTTGATCGTGGCGACACAGTCGCCGCGTAAAGATGTTGTGACGGGTTTGATTAAAACCAACATTCCGGGCCGCGTGGCTCTGAAAGTGGCGTCAAAGATGGATTCGCGTATCATCATCGACGACTCTGGAGCAGAGCGCCTGCTGCCGAACGGAGATATGTTGTTCCAAGCGCCGGGGGTGGGTAAACCGACACGTCATCACGGCCCCTATCTTTCAGATAAAGAAATTGGCAACGTCGTGAAACACTGGGCGGCTCAGGCTGAACCTGAATATGATCCGTTAGCTATGAAAGCTTTAGATGGATTCACGGGCGGTGATGGTGGCGATGCCGGGGACTCTGGCGGCGGCGGTTTTGGCGAGGAAGAGTACGACGAGCGTTACGATGAAATTTTATCGTGGGCGTCCGAACAGAAGGAAATTTCTGCGTCTTTGATTCAAAGAAAGTTTAGACTCGGATATCCGCGTGCTGCCCGTTTGATCGAAATCTTTGAAAAAGAAGGCGTTGTTGGCCCTGCCAACGGCAGCAAGCCGCGTCAAGTTCTCGTGGGTAGTTTTAGAGAACAATAATTTGAGCCTTGACTCCACCTCCTTAGGTCGGTGTGATTAAGACACCACAATAAAAAACCATTCAAGGAGGAATTTATGGTTAAGGCTCTTATCGCCGCTCTAGGTCTTGCGTTCTCAGTTAACGCTGTTGCTGCTCCAACTGCAGTTGAAGTTTTGGCTAACATCCAAAATGCAGCGATCATGGATCAAGCTCAAACAATGGGTTTGGACTGGAAAGTTGGCGACAACGCTAACTACAACATCGACATGGGCTTCATCAAAGGTTCAATGTCTATGTCAGTTCGTTCTATCGGTGCTGATGGCATCTGGATGGATCAAAACATGGATCTTGGTTTCGCTGGAAAACAAAAAGTTGAGACTCTTCTTGATCCAAATACTGGCGAAATCAAAAAAATGCTAGTGAACGGTAAAGAACAACAAGTCCCCAAACAAGACGTTGAAGTTATTGAAGTAAAAGAGGACAGAATCACTGTTCCTGCTGGTACTTTCGATTGCATCCACGCTCGTCTTAAAGACAAAGAGCAAAATGCTGAGATCAATGCATGGATCAACCCACAACAAGTTCCACTTTCTGGAATGTTGAAACAAGTTGCACCAAGCCAGTTCGGTAACGTGACAGTTGTTTTGAAAAACTTCAAAAAGAACTAAATCAATGCAATTGACGATGAAAAGAGCCGCCCTTGTTGCGGCTCTTTCCTTTTTAGCACTACCCGCTTTTGCTCAGACCAAAAATGGAAAGTCTGAGACATATAAAGATATTATCGAAAAAGCCTATAATCTAAGTTTGCAACGCGATCGTCAGCAGGCGCTCAATATTCTGGCGACAGCCATTCAGCGCGAAGCGCGCCCCCAAGCCATTTCCGAACTTAAGAAAACCACCGCCGAGGTGGCGAACGTGTTCTTTAGTGACAAAGCCCAGCAGTTGTTTGAGACCGGTGTTTCCCTAAGAAAGACCGATTTGAACCAAGCACTGGACAAAGTGAATGAAGCGGCCCGCATCGAGCCAGACAATTTTTCAATTGTGAACGAGCAGGCCCGATTGCTCATTGCTAAAGGGGACTGCAAAAGTGCTCAGGAAAATGTGCAAAAACAACTTAAAACGGTCACCTTTGACGAAGAGCTGAAACTCAGCTTGGCGCAAGCCCTGGTTTGCCAGGGACGGTGGTTGGAATATCAGAAGATTGTTGACAGCGTTTTCATTAAGAAGTCCCCTCTTCAGAAGTTTTGGCAAGTTTTGGAGGTTGAGAAGACTTTGAGTCAAAAAAGTCTTACAAAGGCGCAAGAAGCCCTAGCTGGTTTAAAGAAATCCGATGAAAAGTATCCCGAACTTTTCTATTGGACGTGGAAATATGAACAAATGGCAAAGAAAGCCAATCTGGATGATGCGCAGAAATACGTGATGACCTGCAAAAACATTTCAGCGAACCAGTATAGACAGTATATGATAGACCCCATGCTTTGCCGCCGCCAAGTTGAAGTGGAAGGCGAGCTTAAGGGGATGAATGGAACACCTGAATAAAATCCTTCTCGTTTGTGGAATGCTGATGATCTTCGCCGGTTGCGGAGTCAAAGGCCGGCCTCTGCCGCCACTTAATCCGGCGCCTTTAGGCCGTGGTGAGCCGACGTATAAGGAATCCGCAAAGAAACCTCTGCCAAAAGTTTTACGACAAGACCAAGAAGAAGCGCCTGCCAACGAGTCGGAGGAGCGATGAAAAAGCTTCTGCCGCTCTCGATCGTAAAAATGTCCGGAGCGGGAAATACTTTTGCATTGATCGACGCGCGCAAAAATTCAAATTGGCATGATGTGGAAAAAACTTTGGGAAAGTCTCGGGCCGAGTTTGCAAAACTTGTTTGCGACCCGGTGCTGGGTTTAAGCACTGACGGCTTTCTTCTGATCGAAGATGGGGCCGAAGGTTTTGACTACAATTGGGACTTCTATAACTCGGATGGCTCCACCGCCGAAATGTGTGGGAATGCTGCCCGCTGTGCCGCGAGATTTTGCTATGAATACTTGGGACGACCTGCTGAAGCCGCCTCTTTGCGATTTAGAACTGGCGCAGGACTGGTGACGGCGAATGTGTTAGGCGACGATGAAGTGCGCGTGCAAATGCCACCTGCGCGCTTTGTGAAAGAAGTTATTGAACTTCTGACGCATTCGCGGGGGCTGCAAAAATTTGCTCTGGTAAATACCGGCGTGCCTCATCTAGTACAGAAAATTAAAAATCTTTCCGATTCTGTCGAGCTAAAAGAAATGGCTCGCGAAGCGCGTTCCCATGCAGATCTCAAACCTGCGGGCGCGAATGTTACATTTTATGCTGAAAACTCCCAGGGACATATCGATGCGGTCACCTTTGAAAGAGGTGTTGAAGACTTCACTCTTGCCTGCGGGACCGGCGCTGTTGCGGCGGCTTATGTTTATTCAGCGCTTAGTTCGCAAAAGCACGTGAAGGTGCAAATGCCCGGGGGGCTTCTGTCTGTCGACTTCGAGGGTGGGGTGTCGCCACTGATGACGGGGGGAGCAGTTTTTGTTGGTGAATTTAAATACAATCTTGAGGTGGTAGGATGAAAAATTTTAAAGGGACTTTCACGGCATTAGTGACGCCATTTAAAAACGACAAAATTGACTTTGCTTCTTTGGATCGTCTTTTAAAGCAGCAGTTGGACGGAGGCGTTGATGGATTTGTTGTGAATGGAACAACGGCCGAAAGCCCGACTCTTTCTACGCAAGAAGTGGCAGAACTCTTTAAGCATATTCGCAAGTTTGTCGGGGACCAAGTTCCCTTGATCATGGGCACGGGCTCTAACGATACGGCAAAATCCATTGAAGCTTCTCGCAAGGCGGAAGAAATGGGTGCGGATGCAATTCTGGTGGTCGTTCCTTATTACAACAAGCCACCTCAGCGTGGACTTTTCGAACACTACAAAGCCATTGCCGGCGCGGTAAAAATACCCACCTTGCTTTACAATGTTCCGGGCCGAACCATCACGTCGCTGGCGACAGATACAATTCAAGATCTCGCCAAAGTTCCTGGAATCATCGGGATAAAAGAAGCCACGGGAAAAATTGATTTTGCCCAAGAGATTATTAAAGCCTGCGGAAAAGATTTTGTTATGCTTTCGGGTGATGACGGCACCTATGTGGAATTTCTGGCAGCCGGCGGCCATGGCGTTATCTCTGTCGCAACTCATGTTATTCCTTCACAAATGGTGCAGTGGAAAAAATGGGTTGCAGAAGGACAAGTCGAAAAAGCCCGTGCAGACATTAATAAATACATGAATCTTATTAACCTGCTTTTTGTGGAAGCCAACCCCATTCCGGTCAAGAAGGCGCTTCAGTTGATGGAAATTATTGAATCGGCTTCCTTGCGTTTGCCGTTGGTAGAACTGGCGCCAGAGCATACCGAGAATCTAAAGGCGGAAATGAAAAAAGTGGGTTTATTGTGAAAAAAATTAAAATAGGTGTTGTTGGTCCCGGGGGGCGCATGGGCCAAGAAATCGTGAGTGTGGTCGACGCCAATCCCCGTTGTGAACTTTTTTATCCGTTGAACCGCGATGAAAAATTCGATTCAAAAAAAGCGGCGCAAGTAGATGTGTGGATTGATTTTTCATCGCCGGAAGCGCTTAAGGATGTACTAAAGCGAGCTGCCGAACACAAGACGCCGGTTGTTTGTGGCACGACGGGATTTTCTAAAAAAGAGAAAGATCTTTTGAATAAGTACTCAAAAAAAATCCCCGTGTTGTGGTCTTCGAACATGAGCTTGGGGGTCGCGGTCTTGAATGAGGCTTTAAAGAACCTTGCCGCGATTTCGCATTTTGACTTTCAGATTGAAGAAATCCACCACAGCCGAAAGAAAGACAAGCCATCCGGAACAGCTATCACTTTGCAGGAAAACCTGGAAAAGGCTGTTGGCAAAAAACTTCCCGAGGCGGTTGCTATTCGCGGCGGGGGTGTTTTTGGCGTGCACAAAGTTTATTCCATGAGTGACGAAGAGGTCTTGGTTTTTGAACATTCCGCTTTAAATCGAACAGTCTTTGCCAAAGGGGCGGTGCAAGCTGCGGAATGGCTGATAAAGCAGAAACCTGGCCTGTATCAGATTCGTGACGTGTTGTTTGGGAAAAAGGTATGACGCCTGTTCGGCATTCTGCTTTGATTCACGCCGCCTTGGATCTGGTTGGCGGCACCGAACAAGCTAAAGAAGTTCTTCGAAAACTTGCCGAATGTGGTGAGATCTCCGCTATTTCCTCGGTCTATAAAAGATATTTGACGGACGAGCGCTTGGATCTCAGTGCCTATCTGGAGTTCGTCATTCGCTTTGAAACACCTTTGAACGTAGATGCCTTGTTGCATCTAGTTCTTTCATTTTCCGAGCAAGGAAATCCAGGCCTGAGTAAGAAGAGCCATAAAGAGTTCACTTTATTGACTTATGACGATGTAATTTTGCTCTCTCCCCGACTGACTTTACCGTATCCTCAGCTGCACCAGGACCCTTTGATTATTCGCTGTTCTGCGGAAGCCTGGGGGCAATATGAGCACCCCATTTATCAGAAGAATTTAAGTGAGATAGCGCGCTCGGCTGTTCCGGCAAAGCAGGCAGAGTTTTATATTCAGGGTAAAAGCCTGGTTGATTTTTAGCCTGCGCCAACGTACAAATTTGGTGTTACATAAAATCACTTTCCTTTGGGAGAACCCATGAAGTTTTTCATCGACACAGCTGAAATTGAAGAAATTAAACAAGCCAATCTGCGCGGTTGGGTGGATGGCGTGACAACAAACCCGTCGTTGATCGCTAAATCAGGAAAGCCATTTCATGAGGTTATTAAAGAAATCTGCAAAGAGGTTTCTGGTCCCGTTTCTGCAGAAGTTATTAGTCTGCAAGCCGAAGAAATGTTCCGCGAAGGAAAAGAGCTAGCAAAAATCGCTTCGAATATTGTTGTGAAAATCCCGATGACCGAAGACGGAATGATTGCGGTAAAAAAATTGACGGCAGAAGGTATCAAGACCAACGTCACACTTGTGTTCTCTCCGATGCAAGCTTTGCTTGCTGCAAAGGCCGGAGCGACCATGGTGTCCCCATTTGTAGGTCGCTTGGATGACATTGGCCAAGAAGGCTTGGCGATGGTTAATCAGGTTATTCAAATTTATCAGAACTATGACTTTGCGACCGAAGTTCTAGTCGCAAGTGTGCGCAGCCCAATGCATATTCAATTGGCGGCCGAAATGGGAGCTGATATTGCGACAATTCCATTTAAGGTTATGCAGCAAATGACTCATCATCCGTTAACTGACAAAGGTATTAAGATGTTCATGGATGATTGGAACAAAGCTCAGAAGAAGTAATGATGAAACACCTCTTTTTTCTTATTTTGGCAGGAACCCTTCTTTTGTCTGGCTGTAGAACCGGAGGAGTCATTCTTCGGGAAACGCCTTTGAATGTAAGTGAGACCCGACGCGTGGTTATGAGTGTTATTGGCGAACCCCGCGTCGTTACCCAAAATGGCAGAGAGATGCTTTCTCAATATTACGACAAGAAAAATAAGCCCATCGAAAAAATGGATATGGCCCGCGAGCGTTACTACACGCACGTGACAGTCTTGGGGGACCAGCGCCCTTATGACGTCCAGGTCGAGGTCCTCGTCGAAGGTCGTAATGAAAATGGCGGCTTCGAGCTTGTGGACCGAGATGATGACCGCGCCGGCGTCCTGGCCGAAAAAATTCGCCGGGCGCTTAACCAAAGTCGCGACACACGCAACGTGATTGACGACTTCCGCTCCTTCTAAATACGATAAAGACTAGTCAATATGACTAGTCTTTTCATTTGAAGAGGTTACGTTGCAAGGAATGCAGCTTAAACGGATTCTTCCGTTCGCAGTACTAGCGGGATGCTTATGCTGGTCAAGCACAATCAGTGGCTTGAAGTTCATTCCTATATATGAAGCGCTGACGATCAAGGCACAAAAAAATTCACCACCCCATATTGCCTTTGAAGAAGTTCTTGAATCAGAGCGCGTCTCTGAAGAATGGGCGCGTCTTGCGAAAATTAAACCCGCGACGCTTGCGGTGGAAAAAAATTCAGCCACCCCTCTTTTTGCAAAAAAAGTGGAGGTTCCTGAAATGGTGCTGACGAAGAGGCCAGAGACCATTTTAACTTCAATGCCCGCCGAAGAAGTGGCGGATGGTTCGTGGGTGGAACAATTGCCCACGACTCAAGCCAGACGTCTTCAAGAGGCGCAAAGAAGAAGCGAAGTGCTGAACCAGGATTGGTCAGTTCCAACTTGGAGCGATATGGCTCGTGAAGTCTTGGAAAAATCAGGAGCTTTGGCAACGAGTCCGTCAAGCGCAAATGTCTATGTAGCGGGAATGTCTGCTTCTGGCCAGGTGAGCACTCGCCCGTCTCAAGCCTCAGTGGAGGTTCCGTCAAGACATCCTCAATCGCTGCCGGATGTGCCTTCGGAAGAATTGCCTTCATTTGTTGAAGAAAAAAATCTTCGTCATTTTATCCAAGGTCCTCTTGAGATTACAGGCGGCCTAGCGGTGACGAATGAGCATCATATCGAAATCCGTCGTAACGATGAAGGTGTTCTAAAGGAATTGGGCCGCGTAGACTTGCGACAAGGTCTTTATAATATCGAAGTCGAGAACAAGACAGGAACGGTGGTTGCTCGTCTTGTGGATAAAGAGGGAAAGACCTTAGGTGAAGGCTCTTTCCGTCTGAATCGTGTTGCCGCCGCTGATGCGGGAACTTTGCAGGGGCCCAAGTTAAAAATTGAACCCCACCCTGACTTTGCAGGCATCATCACCAGTGCTTACAATCCTAAGCCCAATGATGTTGCTCCTGCGCAGACACGCGCGACGTTTGTAAAAGGTGCCAGCGAAGTGATGGTAAAAAAGGATGATGGTCTTGTGGCGATGGATAACGTTACCAAAGGATCGACAACCGTGATGCGGGCAGCGGCTCCGAAACATTTGCAAACGGCGGCCATTGTAATTTCCGGAAAAGAATTCAAATCGCAGCTATATCCCGAAACAATGATTCGTGCTTTGCAAGACATTGTGGCGCAACAACGAGCGCAATCCTCGTCTGAAGTTCCCACTATTATTTGGGGAAAAGTGACGTTAGATGGAAAAGCTTTAGCCGGAGCCGAAGTTGTCGTTGAGTCAGACGAAGCGCTGATCCCTGTCTATTTTAATGCATTTATGATTCCGGACCCTCAATTGAAGTCCACGAGTGACAATGGTCTTTTTGCATTTGTCGATGTAACGCCGGGATTTCATTCTTTGCTAGCAACTCGATCGTCAGCAATTATCGGATATCAGAACGTTGTGGTTGAAGAGGGCTCGGTTGCACAAGGTGATGTGGAATCTACGATTAAGTCAGAAACGGTTCCTCTTAGAATCTATGATGCCTTTACCGGAGAAGCGCGCCCCGGCATGGTTACAATGCAAAGTTTGCAAGAAGATCTAGAGGTCGCGACGGGTGTGACAACGGTCTCGTTACCGCACATCAGTCGCTTGGGGCTTATGCGTATTCAGCCCGAAGGCGCGGATTATGTGTCTGCGCGGTATATCTATAACGATACCGATGAATTTATCCATGCTCCTCTGGTTCACTGGTCATGGCTGACATCCATCAAGTCCTTCCTAAGACTAGACGACATGCCCAGCACCGGTGTTGTTGTCGGCTTTGTTCCGGATGAAGATTTTGAGGTTTATTTGGCTGCTCATGATGACTTTGCCGCCAGACAAATAGTCTACTTTGATATGCAGGGCCGCATTTTGCAAAACCGCAAAGGAATTGCCGGCGGTGGCTTCATTCTTTTCAATGTTCCTGAAGACACCCACGAGGTGGTGGTGTTAGGAGCAAGAACCCGAAAAATATATTCGCGTCTCTTGCCTGTGGATGCGAACTCGCTTTCGATCTTAACCTTCCGCGAATAATTATCTTTGCGCGAATTCGGCAACTTTGGATTTAAAGAAGTTCCCGCGATCTTCAAACGATTTGAATTCATCCAGGCTGGTCCCGCCCGGACTTAGCAGTACCGTGTCTGAGTCTTTGGCTCGCTGAAAGCAATGCTGAAGGGCCTCATTCAAATGAGAATAAGAAGATCCTGGCAGTGAAGATTTTTGCTGGGCGATTTCTCGGCATTCCCCAAAGAAAACAAATTCAATCGACTGAAAGTGCTTCAAGGGCAAAAGATCCTGCCATGGCAGATTCTTATCCCGACCGCCCAGTAGAAGATAAAGTTTTCCGCCATTGGAAAGAGTGTCATAGGCTGCTGCACTTGCAATAAGAACACTGTCCATGGCCGTCGCCTTACTATCATTGATGAATCGGACCCCCTTGAAAGTCCCGACATTTTCAAGGCGATGAGCAAGACCTTTAAATCGTTTCATGCCGTCGACGGCCGCCGAGGGCCAGCCGGCTTCAATCGCAAGGGCCGAGGCCAGGGCGATGTTGTCCTGATTGTGCTGCCCAATAAGTTCAGCTTTTTCAAGGTGAAGACCTTTCAGGACGGGATCTTCTTTAGAAACAATCTTTACGTTCTCGGCATCTCTTTTCTTGGAATATTCAACCAAGTCACCACCCTCTGAATTTAAGAAAAGAGCGTTTTTCGTCAAAGAAAGAATATGCCACTTCGTTTGATAGTAGTGTTCAAGGTTGTTGTAACGCTCAAGATGGTTTGAGGTAAAATAGGTAATAGCGGAATAATCCAAAGCCAAGTTTTCACAGTTTTCAAGCTGATAGCTGGAAAGCTCCAGGATAATCCAGTCGGCGCGCGGTCGCTTTCCTTCAAGGACTTCGGCAGAATACTGCGCAAAAGGTGTTCCCAGGTTTCCGCCGACAAAGCCCGTTTTTGAGAATGCTTCTAAGCCGGCCCCCATAAGTGAAACAGTCGTACTTTTACCGACAGAGCCCGTGACACCAATTAACTTTTCCCCTTCAAGACAGGCACAAGCCAAAGAAATTTCACTTGTTATCTTTACGCCATTCTTTTGTGCATTTTGAATCCAAGCTGAGGTCAGAGGAACGCCCGGGGATACGACAAGAGTTTTTGGGGCTGCGTTGCTCATCAAGGCATCGGGGTCATTATAATCCGCCGTTTGCAGCTTTCCATCGAACGTCAGGACTGACTCTGGCGAAAATCCGAGATTGAGAAGCAATCGGCGTGCAGCTTCACCGCTTTTACCCATACCGACAATAGCAATTGGAGTCTTGAGGTTCTTGATAAATTCATTCATCTGCATGATCATATTCGTGGGAGGAAGATTTGCCCACTTCTTTTTCGCAACCTGTTCTTGATTTTAGATCCGCCACTTACACTGCCATTATCAGTGACTTGCATCTGTGCGAAGCGGAGCCGGTAAACATTAAGTTTCCTTTATGGAAAAAATTTAAAACTCGGCAGTTCTTTTTTGATGACGTCTTTGAAAATTTTCTGAAGCACATCGAGGAAAAAGCGCAGGGGCAACCGATTGAATTGATCTTAAACGGAGATATCTTCGATTTTGACAGTGTCCTTCGTTTACCCGACGAACCCACCTTCAGAGTTGATTGGTTGGAACGACACCGCGGCCTGTATCCCCGTGAAGAAAGATCTCGGTTCAAGGTCGAAGTCATTCTTAAGGATCATGCGGAGTTTGTCCGGGCCTTAAGAGAGTTTATTCTGCGCGGTCATCGCGCGATTTTTGTTATTGGCAATCACGATTTAGAACTGCACTTCGCGGAAGTGCAGGCCGAAATACATAAACATCTGGCCTTGCCGGATCACAAAAGAGATCAGGTCCGTTTTGTTGAATGGTTTTATATCAGCAATCAGGACACATTGGTTGAACACGGGAACCAATACGATCCCTATTGTATGTGTGAAGACCCCATTAATCCGTTTGTTCGCGGCTATAACTTTATCTCTCTCAAACTGCCTTTTGGAAATTTAGCGTGTCGTTATATCTCGAATGGCATGGGATTTTTTAATCCGCATGTGGATACGAATTATATTATGACCCTACCCGAATACATCCGGTTCTTTTTTAAATATATGTTACGGGCGCAGCCAGGCCTTATCATAACCTGGTTTTGGGGGTCGGTTGTGACTTTGCTTCATGCCTTTTTCGACAGGCTCTCGTCACCAATTCGCAATCCTTTGAAGATTGAAGACCGTGTGTCTCGAATTGCCGAAAAAGCGAACGCAGAGCCGCGCATGGTTCGGGAACTTAAAGAACTTTTTGTTGCCCCCGCCGCCAGCCATCCTTCTTTGTTGGCCCGAGAGCTTTGGTTGGATCGTGCCTTTTTTGTCTTTCTTGCCTTCTTTTTAATTTTTCAGCTGATGGTTTTTATAAGGTCCGTTTATGAAATATCCTTCTTCTGGGCATTTATTCCCTTATTCTTGTTGTTGCCGTTCTTTCTTTTCTATAGCAAGTCGATCACCTCGTTAGTGTCGGGGTATAAAGAGCCTGACGATCGTGTCCTGTCTATGGCCAGTGCGATTACTAAAGCGCAGCGCATCGTCTTTGGACACACTCATCATACACGCCATGAAATTATTGGTTCCGTCGAGCATTTGAACTCGGGCTGCTGGTCACCGGCGTTCTTGGATGTGGAGTGTACGAAACCATTGGATCAAAAAACCTTCGTATGGATTTCTCCGACGGAAGGTGGAAATCGGCAGGCAGAACTGATGAAGTTCGTTGATGGAAAATCTGAACTAATTGCTAACCCCGGTAGGACGATCGCAAATAATTAGTGCGCCGCAAGAAGATTTCATATTGTCAATTTCTGGACCCTATGCAAACCTTTTACAGGTAAACACACGGATGGAGAGAGGTTTAATCATGGCAGAAGTACTTGTTGTAACAAGCAAAGTAAAAAAACTTATCAAAGAAAAAGGTCAAATGAACACCTCTGCTGAGACTATTGATGTTCTTAGCAAAGCTATTGAGCAACTTTGCTTAAAAGGTATCGAAAGTGCAAAAGCTGATGGTCGCAAGACTGTTATGGCGCGCGATATCGTGATCGATCACCTTTAATTTGGTGCTGATTTTAGTTTATTGCAAAAAAAGCCCGTGGCACAAACCACGGGCTTTTCTGTTTTTCGCTGCTCGTCTCATTTTGAGAAATCTCAAGATCAGTCGCTATTTCACCGATAAATCAAACAAGTAAAAATTGAATGGATTAAGGATGCAGCAATGAAATTTCTGGTAATGCTTCTATCTTTTCTGGTTCTGTCTTCCGGTGTTTTTGCCCAGAATAAGTTCTATAAATCTACCGACAAAATGACCTTGTCCTACGAAGAATTTCGCGGTCTTTCTGAAGCAAATCAAAAGGCATGGTTGAACGAGATCCGGGCTTTCTATGCAAAAATTGATGCTGTCGAGGCCGGAGAAAGAATCAATTTAAAACGCAAATACAGTTTGTTGCCCGACTTTCTATTTAAGGCCGTTGCGACCTCTAGGGTGCTTTGTGCCGCGACTTCTTTTTTTCAAGGTCTACCGACGCAAGCTGCTGATGAGCGATGTCAGGTTCATAGAAGTGTCAAGATGGCTGTGTCCTTGGTGTGCCTGCGCTGTCCAGGGGACCGCCTGAGTGGCGTGAATGTGTGCACCAGTGCTAACGATGATGCTGCGACCATATCGAAGAATTTATTGGGTGAGCTGGAAAAGAAAAGTTATGAGGGCGCGAAAGTTCAAATCAGCGCCGACCAGCTTGCAAAACATGTCGAAGTGACCTTGGATGAAGGCTCTTCTCCTTTTGCGGCACCTGTCCTTCGTAAAGAGACCGTTGTAAAGCGGATCGTTACGCCAGCTTCTTCGGAAGAGGTGGTCATCGATTTAGGTCCCCAGGCTCAAATTCAAAAAGCTTCCAAAACAGAACCCTTAACTGTAGTCGAACGACGAGATTCCAGCGGTGCGGTCTTAGACCGTGTTGGCAACAACCCGCACGTCTCGGACTTTCACCTACGATCTTTGGAAGATGTTGGAAGCCTTAAAGGCAATGACAATCTGGATGTTGAGGAAGTGGTCAAAACAGAGCATTTAGCTTGTGTATATGCGGGATGGGCCGTAGAGGGGCCACAATGTTCACCGATTAGTGAAAAAGAAATCCGCGATGCCTCAGGAAAGCTCGTCACTTATTCCTGCAAGAACCAAAAATCTGAAACGACTATTTACGGTGACAACGAAGAAGGTAAAGCCATCGTGCTTTGCAATCCTGTTTTGTTCGGACTTAAAGAGGATAAACCGATTTGTATTCGCCGATCTAAAAACGCCACCGAAGAATGTGTCAAAGCATCGAATAAAGCCAGTGAAACGTTGGCCTTTGCTAAGTCCAATCCTCAGGAGTATCGCGCCTTGGTTCGACGGGTGGACGTTCTTTGTCAGCAGGACGAAAGTGTTTTACGAAAGCACTTTGAAAAACGCGGACGCAGTAAATCCCAAGTCGACTACGCGATTAAAGATTTAAGTGCGACTTGCATACACTTGCGTGGAAGAATGGCAGAACTAGTCGATGCCAATAAAGCGACAGCCCCGCGAGCGGGGCAGCGCTAGTATTTAAAGCATCTTTTGAAGTTCATCCCAGGAAATAATTTTTACGCCAAGGCTTTGCGCCTTTTCAACTTTAGATCCGGGATCGTCACCGACGACGAGATAGTTCAATTTTGAAGAGACAGACCCCAAAATTTTCCCACCATTCTTTTCGATGATATCTTTGGCATCATCCCGTTTGATTGGCAGAGTTCCAGTAATAAGAAAGCTCATTCCGGAAAGAGCACCTTCTTGCGAGCGCACCGGATTGGTGATGTTCACACCAAGCTTCAACATGTCATGAACTTCATGCACAAGCTTTTGGTTGGATGTCCAATCGACGATGGCTTTTGCGACCTTGGGTCCGATCTCTGGCACGAGCAAAAGTTCCTCTTCTGTCGCTTTAAGGAAGTTTTCGATGTTGATAAAGTGATCTGCCAGGTGTTTTGCCGTTTGCTCGCCGACAAAGCGAATGCCTAGCGCGAAAATGAAGCGCGCCAACGTGGGGTTTTTACTTCCGTCGATACTTTTGATGATGTTATCTGCCGATTTATCACCCTGTCGTTCCAACGATAAAACATCTTCTTTGGTCAAACGGTAAAAATCGGAAAATTTAGATAGAAGTTTATTGTCCACCAGGGCTTCAATCAGCCGATCCCCTACTTTGTCCATATTCATGGCTCGGCGAGCAACAAAGTGTTTTAAGGACTCTTTCACAACGGCGGTGCAGAGTGGATTCACACAGCGAGTGACGACCTCGCCTTCGGTTTTTACTGTTTCTGATCCACAAGCGGGGCATTCGGAAGGAATCGTAAAGGGCTTGCTGGATTTGGGGCGTTTTTCCGCCACTACAGAGACAACTTCAGGAATCACATCCCCGGCTCTTTGAATAATCACTGTGTCGCCTATGCGCACATCTTTGCGGTTGATTTCGTCCTGATTGTGCAAAGTAGAATTGGTCACGGTGACGCCACCCACCTTCACAGGTTTCATAATCGCCACTGGGGTCAGGGCTCCGGTTCGGCCCACTTGCACAACAATATCTTCAATCACCGTCTGGGCTTGTTCCGGTTTGAATTTGGCGGCAGTGGCCCAGCGCGGGCTTCGCGCGACAAGTCCTAAATCGTCTTGCAGGCGAAGGGAGTTTACTTTGATCACAACGCCATCAATATCAAACGGTAGTTGAGGGCGAACTTTTTCAACATGATGATAGTAATCCACAACTTCTTGCGGCCCCTGACAAAGACGCACAAGATTCAGATCCTCTTTATTTTGTAATGAAGGAACGCCCATCTTATGAAAATATTCTTCGATCTCTAGTTGGGATTTGAATTCAACACCCTCGACGGCGCCCAAAGCATAGGCATAGAAACGAAGGGGGCGCGACGCAGTCACTTTAGGGTCTAATTGCCGGACAGAGCCCGCAGCGGCATTGCGTGGGTTTGCAAAAGTCTGCTGGCCATTTTCCTGTTGGGTTTCGTTAAGCTTAGCAAAGTCCTGTTTAAACATTAAAACTTCGCCACGTATTTCCAAAAGTGTTGGCGGATTTGGAGTGCTCAGTTTAAGAGGAACGCTGCGGATGGTTCGAACACCTTGAGTGACATCTTCGCCGACGGTACCATCCCCGCGGGTCAGCGCGCGCACGAAGTGACCATTTTCATAGATGAGTTCCATAGACAAACCGTCGAACTTTGGTTCTACGAGATATTCTATGTTTTCATCTGTATTAAGGAATTTTTTTACACGCTCGTCGAAGTCGAAGATGTCTTCAGGAGAATAGCTATTGGCCAACGACAGCATGGGAATTCGATGAGGGGCTTTTTCAAAGGCGTTGAGCGGAGTTCCGCCCACGCGCATTGAGGGAGAATCTGAAAGGTCCAAATTCTTTTCTGATTTTTCCAAAGCCAAGAGCTCATTAAACAGCTGGTCGTACTCGTAGTCCGAGATTTTAGGGCTGTCCATGACATGGTAAAGATAGTCGTGGTGTGAGATGATTTTTTTGAGCTCTTCGTGGCGCTTTTTTGACATGGCAATGAATTTATCATTCTGAGGGAAAAGGTCCAGTCCAAAAACGGAAAGAACGCGGTGACGGGGCTGTGTTTTTTGTTTATTTTAAAATCTTAAATCTCGTGAAGGAGATGTCTCGGTGATCGACAAAAAGACTATTGAACATATTGCCAAGCTGGCGCGCCTGCATGTAACCGAAGAAGAGGCTCAAGAATACAGCATTCAACTGGCAAAAGCCCTGGGTCATTTCGAACAAATTTCAAAAATTAACACGGCGGGAATTGCGCCGTTGGTTACACCCACTGAAATTGAATCATATTGGCGGGAAGATGTGGCTCAGCAGGATTTCACCGCAGAAGAAATGACCGCCAATGCCCCAGCCAAAGCGGGGAACCTCTTTAAAGTTCCGCCGGTGGTGTAAAATGGATTTAACTTTTGCCTCAATCACGGACATTGCAGAAGCGGTTAAATCAAAAAAGATCAGCGCCAAAGAAGTGGCACAACACTTTGCAAAGCGCATCGAAGCTTTGGATGGCAAGCTGAACTCATTCACCACAAAAAATGAACTCTTTTTGCAAGAGGCGGAAGCCGTTGATGCGCGCATCGCCAAGGGCGAAGACGTGGGTCCTTTGGCGGGCGTGCCCTTTGGAATCAAAGAAATGTTTTGTACCAAGGGATTGAAAACCACGGCCGGTTCGAAGATTCTTGAAAATTTCATCCCGCCCTATGACGCAACGGTCGTGGCACGCTTAAAAGCTGCAGGCGTCGTTGTGATGGGAAAGCTAAATCAGGATGAATTTGCAATGGGATCGTCAAACGAGACGTCCTTTTTTGGCGCGACCCGAAATCCTTGGAATCTTGATTGTGTTCCCGGCGGATCTTCAGGAGGATCGGCGGCCGCGCAAGCCGCTCGCCTGGTCGCGGGCACTTTGGGAACTGACACGGGTGGTTCGATCAGGCAGCCAGCAAGTTTTTGCGGTATTGTTGGCGTGAAGCCTACTTATGGACGGGTCAGTCGGTACGGCGTTATCGCCTACGCTTCGTCGTTGGACCAAGCCGGGCCGATGGTCAGCACGGTCCAAGACGCTGCTCTGACTTTGGAAGTAATTTCTGGTTTTGATAAGCATGACTCCACGACAACCCAAAGAGCTGTTCCCACTTGGAGTAAAAACCTAAAAACAGATATCAAGGGTATGAAGATCGGCCTGATGAAGGAATATCTTTCTAGCAGTTTGCATCCGGATGTGCAAAAGACCGTGGAAAACTCGGTGGAAAGTTTGAAAAAAATGGGTGCAGAAATCGTGGAGGTCTCAGTCCCACTGTCGGAGTTCGCAGTGCCGGTTTATTATTTGGTCGCCGCCAGCGAGGCCTCGTCGAACTTGGCCCGCTACGATGGAGTTAAGTACGGGCATCGCGCTGAATTTAAAAATCTTTCTGCTGTCGAACTGGAAAACTTCTATGGCAAAACCCGTGGCGAAGGCTTTGGCAAAGAGGTCAAGCGCCGAATCATGCTAGGCACCTACTGTCTTTCCAGCGGCTATTATGATGCTTATTACAATAAAGCGGGCCAGGTTCGTCGGCTCATCATGAACGAATACCTTGAGGCATTCAAAAAATGTGACGTTATCTTAAGCCCTGTTACAACAGCACCGGCCTTCAAGATTGGCGAGCGCATTTCAGATCCTCTGGCGATGTACCTGAATGATATTTTTACGACCTCTACAAATTTGGCGGGACTGCCGGGAATGAGTGTGCCGTTTGGTTTGTCCCAAGAGGGTTTACCGATTGGCGTTCAGCTTACGGCAGGTCATTTTGAAGAACAGAAAATGTTGAACGTCGCATTGGCTCTTGAAACGGCGTCGCCGGTGAAAGGAAAAAATCCCCATGTCATATAGAGGATATGAAGCCGTCATCGGTATTGAAATTCACGTTCAGTTAAGCACGCAATCAAAGATATTTTGTTCGGATTCGACAAACTTTGATGCTGGCGACAATGAAAACACGTCTCCCGTCAGTGTGGGTATGCCGGGGACTTTGCCGGTAATAAACAGAAAGGCTGTTGAGTACTCAATTAAAACGGGACTGGCGTTGGGTTGCGACATTCGCCGTAAATCTGTTTTTGCGCGAAAAAATTATTTCTATCCGGATCTACCCAAAGGTTATCAGATTTCCCAGTATGATCAGCCACTTTGTGAAAATGGTTCGATCACGTTCAAAGTTGATGGTGTGGAAAAAACGGTCTCTATCACGCGAGCACACATGGAAGAGGACGCGGGAAAATCGAATCATCATGGTGACTACACACTGATTAACTACAACCGCGCTGGAATTCCTCTTTTGGAAGTGGTTTCCGGTCCCGACATCCGCAGTCCCGCAGAGGCGGCGGAATACGGTCGCACCATTCGCCAAATCGTGCGCTATCTGGATGTCTGTGATGGAAACCTAGAGGAAGGCTCTATGCGCTGCGACTGCAACGTCTCTGTACGTAAAGTCGGCGCGCCTAACTTTGGGACAAAGGTTGAAATTAAAAATATAAACTCGTTTCGCTTCGTCGAAAAAGCCATCGAGTTTGAAATAGAACGACAAATCGACGCCGTTGAGCGTGGCGAAAAAATCATCCAGGAAACGCGCCTGTGGGATCCCGATAAGAATCGAACTTTTTCGATGCGCACCAAAGAAGATGCTCAGGACTATCGATATTTTCCAGACCCTGATCTGTTGCCTTTAATCGTCAGCGACGCGATGGTCGAGCAATATCGGAAGGAATTACCGGAATTGCCCATTGCTCGCGCTAAGCGTTTTCAAGAGGAGCACGCACTTCCAGAGTACGACGCCGGGGTTTTGACGATGGAAAAAGATCTTGCGGACTTTTACGAAGAAGCGGCGAAGCAGTCTAACAACTTCAAGGCTTCTTCAAACTGGGTGATGACAGAGGTTTTGCGCGAACTGAAAGACGCGAACAAAAGCATCAAAGATTCACCCATCAAGCCGAAACAGCTTGGGCAAATGATCGCTATGATCGACAAAGGAACTATTTCTGGAAAAATCGCCAAAACGGTTTTTCAAGAGATGTGGCAATCCGGAAAAGATCCCGAGGTGATCATTAAAGAAAAAGGTCTCGTGCAAATTTCCGACCCGGCGGCAATTGAAAAAATTGTCGAGGAAGTTCTGGCGGCGAATGCCAAGAACGTGGAAGAATACAAGTCGGGTAAAAAGAATGTATTTGGCTTTTTCGTCGGCGCCGTGATGAAAGCGTCCAAAGGACAAGCCAATCCGGAACTTGTGAATAAGATTCTTCAGGAGAAATTAAAATAAATGAAAGTCGCAGCTCTTGATCTTGGCACCAACACCTTTCTGTGTCTGATTGTAGAAGGCACAAAGGATGGAATTACAAAAGTTTATAAAGATCTCGCAACCACGGTTCGTCTGGGTCAGGGCGTGGATAAGACCGGTGAATTTCATCCCGATGCCTTAGATCGTGCCCGCGCTTGTCTGACTGAGTTCAAGAAAGAAATTGATCTCTATAAAGTGGATCGAATTTTGGCCATGGCCACTTCGGCGGCCCGAGATGCGAAGAATGGCCAAGAGCTTTTCAAAATCGGCGAGGACTTGGGAATTCCTATCGAGATTATTCCAGGTGAAGATGAAGCTCGCATCACTTATCAAGGGGCGACGGCCGGCTTACAAAATGACGAAAAAACATCTTTGATTATTGATGTCGGTGGTGGTTCGACGGAGCTAATTTCGGGACGCGGGAAGCAGATTTTATTTGGTGAAAGTCTCAATATTGGCGGCGTTCGTTTGACAGAGAAATTTATTTCAAGTCAGCCCGTTTCTGCTTCAGAGCAAAAAGCCGTCGAAGATTACATTCGCCAACAAATTCAGTCTATTTTGCCCGAGCTTCAGAGGAATAAAATTGACCAAGTCATCGCGGTGGCGGGTACACCGACTTCTCTGGTCGCCATCGAGGTGGGTGGTTATGACGAAAAAAAGGTGGACGGTTTCTTCCTAGCTAAAGACCGCTTGGCATACTGGGTTCATGAGTTTGCCGCGACAACGGTTGAAGAAAAAAAGCAGAAGTATCAACTGGGAGGGCGTGCTGACATTATTTTTGCAGGGGCCTCTATTTTGTTGGCCGTTCTGGATGCTTTGAAATTGCCGGGAATGATTGTTTCCACGAAGGGAGTTCGTTATGGCGTTGCTCTTGAAATGCTTAAAAAATAAATTTGCTCTGGTTGCGCTTTCTGTATTTATTGTGCCCCAATTTCTTTTTGCGGCGACGCCGTTTAAGACTAGGTCCATTAAAGTAGGGAATAAAACCTTGGTCGTGGAGATTGCAGAAACTGCGGATCAGCACGAAAGAGGTTTGATGTTTCGGGAAAAGCTGGGCGAGAACGAAGGCATGCTTTTTATATTTAAAAATGAAGAAACGCGGTTCTTCTGGATGAAGAACACTTTGATTGATCTTTCCATCGGCTATTTTGATCGCAACGGGACCTTGGTCGATATTCAGGAAATGAAGACGGGCAAAGGAATTCCGGATGTACAACTGCCTTCCTACCCAAGTGCCAAACCCGCAAAGTATGCTCTCGAGATGCAAAAGGGCTGGTTTGAAAAAAACAAAATTAAAATAGGTGCAAAATTACAGCTGCTTAAACCATAGTCCAGTGGCTTGATTTGTGTTTGCCTCACTCTTGTCTTGGGCATAAATTGTTAATAAGGCTTTATTGAAACAGTATGTTTCATAGCATCACTCAAGGATGAACATATGATGAAGAAACTCGTTATCTTATTAGCGTGCTTAGGTCTGGCCTCACAGGTCACAAGTTGTACGTCTAAAGACAACCAGGCTGATACCGAAGTCACCGCTGATTACGACTCTGCAGATCTGGAAAAACTGGAAGGCGATGAAGCCTTAGAAATCGCCGGCGACGATTCTTTAGCAAGTGATCAACTTCCTGAAGACGCTTTGGGTGAAACAGCCGCAGCGGAAACAACAACGACAACTGAAACGACCACGACTACAAGCGAGACGACTTTAGGCGAAGACCAGGCGACGACCGAACAAACGGATATCGCGACTTCGAATGAGACACTTCCCGCCGACCCATTTGCCGAGGCGACGGACACTCCTCCTCCCGCTCCTTCTACGACTATCGTAGATACTGCGCCGCCTGCAACAACTGAAGACAACACGACAATGGTTGAAAGTTCGACCAAAACAGAAACATCGACGACGGTCGTAGAATCTTCGGAAGAGGCACCTAAAAAAGCCAATGTTCCTTTGCAAAAAGTAGCAACGGCACCTTGGCAAGTCGGAAAAACTTGGTACAACACAGTGTACTTCGCAAGACCGGGCGACTCTTTAGCAAGTATCAGCCAGATGATTTATGGCGCTGACAAAACTAAAGAATTGAAAAAGGGTAATCCCACTTTCAGCTCTCGCGATGTGCGCCCTGGCGACAAAGTTTACTACAACTCGCCCCATCGCCCTGACGACTCGTCAAAAATTGTGACTTATTATGAAGATAACGGCATGGCGCCTGAGGTTTATGTTGCGAAGGCCGGAGACAACATTCGTTCTATTTCCAAAGATCTTCTAGGTTATGACAACGCATGGAAAGAAGTTTGGTCTAGCAATTCCATAGACTCTAAAGGGTCTATTGCAGAAGGCACAGAGCTTCGTTACTGGAGAGGCGGCCAAATGGCGCAAGCTCCGGCAGCGCCAGCTCAACAAGCGCCTGCGCAACACCAGGAAGTTGCGGGATCTATGCAGCAACAGCAACCACCGCAAGACTTCCCACCACCACCTCCTCAAGGAGACATGGCTCCGCCTCCGCAAGACTTCGCGCAAGGAGAAATTCCTCCACCGCCAATGCCAGAGCAACAACCTATGGAGATGGCACCACCGCCACCACCTCCTCCTCAAGAGTTCGCGGAACAAGCTCCGCCTCCACCACCGCCTCCGCCAATGGAAGCTGTCAATCCTCCGGCTCCTCAACAAGCCGCAGCTGACGAAGCTCCGACGGGAATGGATAATGACACAACTGTAGCGTTGGGTGTTGTTGGTTTGGCAGCAGCCGGTCTTGCAATCCTGATCGTGCTTAGAAAGAAAAGAAAACAGAAAGAGCTTGAACAACAAGCTATGGATAACACACACGTAGGTACGTAGTTCGATAGGCCGCGAAGTGCAGGGCAATGAGTCCGAATTAGAAGTAGCGGCCGTTGAAATAGAAAAGAGCGAGGTTCAAACTCGCTCTTCTTATTTTAGCCGAAAATTAAATACCAAGCTGCCCCAACACAGCCGGTATTCTACGATTAGCCCACCTTTTTAAAGATCGAGTCCATGACTGAACGACGATCTTCGCGACTGTTTTCGACGAAATAAATTAAATCGTCGACAATTTGCACGTCGCGGTTATTTACAGGCATGAATTTCACTCCACAACCTGCAGAGTTTGTCCAGATCACGTGAGCTGCAACTTTGCGCTCGCGACCTGCTACGACAAACACTAGATGTAACTTCTCGTTGGCGCGGACCTCGCCACCCATAAACTCCAAAAAGGCTCCTGTGATGCTGATGTTTTTAAGCGTGCCTTTAGTTTCTTCTCGCGCGTAATTGCGCTTGAAAGAAACCTCCAGATTTAGAGGGGTTCTTGGTGCCGGAACATTCACTGTTTCCTCCACGTTAGACTCCTTGTGCTTACTATTTGGATATTATCCTTTCGGTATTACTTACGAAAAATTAATAGGGAGTCGGGCTAAAATTTGTTAAATCCGCGCAAAAGTTCATAAAACCGGACCCCCTTGAGTCAAACTTAAACACTTGAAAATACTTTCTTTTTATTTAACTAAATCTGTGGTCTAATAAGGTAACGTTATTTTTATATGAGCCGTACTTGCCTTCGTAGTCCTGAATAAATCTTAACAAAACTTAGCCTGAAAACCTCTTATATTTGAGCTGAGAGATGCCGTAAAGGCTTGGTTTTGAGTTGACAAGATCTAGACCCTTGGCGAAAGTTAGCTCAAGCAACACAGTTTAGTTCCAATCGGATCAAACTTCTTATCTTAAGATCCTCGTTTTCTATTTTAATCCTACAAGGAGAATTTGTTTGTCTGACCCTAAAGATTCACAAGGCGTTGAAGTCGTTAAGAAGCGCACTCGCACCAAACCTGTGGAGGACACTTCGACGGAGTCTGCTCCGGAAGTCGCTGCCGCCCCTGCGCCAGCACCTTCTGAACCACCTGCAGCAACTCCAGCCCCCGAAGCTGTCGCTTCCTCTGCCCCGGCGGAACCCACCTCTTCTCAAGCTCCAAGACAAGATCGTCACCAAAACCAACAACGTCGCGAATTCAGACCCAACAGAGACAACCGTGACAACCGCGATCGTGATCGTGATCGCGATAATCGTGGAGATCGCAATGACCGCGGCGGCCACCGTCATGATCGAAACAGTGGTCCGCGCCGTGATTTCCGTGGCGACCGAAATCGTGATGAAGGTCAGCCTGTCGGCGAGGACTCTCACGCTTCAACTCCACCAGCACAAACTCAAGAAGTTGACTTGGCGGATATTCAGCTTACGGATGAAGAAAAATCGTGGCTTTCTTCAAAAGACTTAAAATCAAAAAACATCACTCAGCTAACTGAGCTTGCGACAAAATTGAAAATTGAAAATGCGGCGGGTCTTCGTCGTCAGGATATGATTTTCGAAATTTTGAAGCGCGCAGCGAAACTGGGTCAGGATATTTATGGTTCTGGCGTTCTTGAAATCCTTCCGGATGGATACGGCTTCTTGCGCTCTCCAGATTATAACTATCTGCCAGGTCCTGATGATATCTACGTCAGCCCTTCGCAAATTCGTCGTTTCGGCCTAAGAACGGGTGACACTGTCACGGGCACAGTTCGTCCTCCGAAAGAGGGTGAACGCTACTTCGCTCTTCTTAAAGTGGATTCTTTGAACTTTGAGACAACAGAAAAGGGTAAAGATAAAATCCTTTTTGACAACTTAACGCCACTTTATCCGAATGAAAGACTAAAGCTTGAGCACAGCCCTGGCGAGTACACAACACGTGTTGTGGATTTGATGGCTCCTCTAGGAAAAGGTCAGCGTGCTTTGATTGTGGCTCCGCCAAGAACTGGTAAAACAGTTTTGATGCAACAAATTGCCAATGCCATCACACACAATCACCCTGAAGTGAAGTTGATCGTTCTGTTGATCGATGAACGTCCGGAAGAGGTGACCGACATGCAACGAACTGTAAAAGGTGAAGTTGTATCGTCCACATTCGATGAGCCACCAACACGTCACGTTCAAGTGGCCGAGATGGTTATCGAAAAAGCAAAACGCTTGGTTGAGCATAAGCATGACGTTGTTATCTTGCTTGACTCGATCACGCGTCTGGCGCGCGCTTACAATACGGTTGTTCCTCCTTCAGGAAAAATCTTGTCAGGTGGTGTGGATTCCAACGCTCTTCACAAACCAAAACGTTTCTTCGGTGCCGCTCGTAACATCGAAGAAGGCGGGTCTTTGACAATCATCGCGACAGCGTTGATCGATACAGGTTCACGTATGGACGAAGTTATCTTCGAAGAATTTAAAGGTACGGGTAATGCCGAGATCCATTTGGATCGTAAGCTGATGGAAAAACGTATCTTCCCATGCATGGACATCAACAAATCAGGAACTCGTAAAGAGGACTTGCTGGTTGATAGAGGTGATTTGAACCGACTTTGGGTTCTTCGCAAAGTTCTTGCGCCAATGAACGTTGTCGATGCGATGGAATTTTTGCTCGACAAAGTTCAAGGAACAAAAACGAATACCGATTTCCTTAAAGCGATGTCAGGTCCGGGTTAATTGTTATTCGAAATTCATAATTGGAAAGGGAGTCGAAAGACTCCCTTTTTTTATGGCAGTCTTTTCTTCAAAGAATCTGTTTCACAGCCACCATACAGTTGCTCGCTTATTACGCCCTCAAATGGATAAATAAAGTCGCTCATTCCGTCCGAGCCTTCTTTATTCAAATACAAATCCAAGTATTGTGTCAGGCCCTCCACCTCAAAACGTATGATTCCACCTTGTTTGTATTTCACAATGGCATTTAGTTCAGCGCCGCCATTGTCGGGGGAGGTTATTTTCACTTTGTTCGTGTCGCTATTGTAGCTTACCGACAAAAATGGTTCCGTGAACGTACAATAAATACTTTCTGCCTGAGCCGAAACCGCCGAAAACAGGATGGTGGTGCCAATCAAAAATGATCTCATAGAAGTCCTCCCTAGTGGCCTTAGAATTACGGGGGCTTTGCCAGTGGGGCAACTTTCAGCTTGTTAATGATGAAAAATGCAAAGATGGCATCCCAGCCTCGTCCCAAGGTCTGGAAATTTACCCAAGTGAACCCTGAAACGAAGAATTTTTCAGAAAAATCGAAATTTATAAGTATTTGATATTATTTATGAATAGTAAAAATTATTACGAACCTTAGGTGGGCCGTCCCTGCCGAAAAAAGCAGCGATTAGTTCTCGACACTAGGGACCCACTGTGTTAAACCATTCAATCTTACAGACCCATAGGTTAAATTATTTAGAAGGAATCAGGTCATGAAACAAAACCTACATCCAAAAGTAAATACAGTTGTATTTAAAGATATCTCTTGCGACTTCTCGTTCTTGGGAACATCGACTCTTCACTCTAGCGAAACAGTTAAATGGGAAGACGGCAAAGAGTATCCATTGATCAAAGTTGAGATCTCTTCTGCATCTCACCCATTCTTCACTGGAAAACAACGCGTGATGGATACTGAAGGTCGTATCGATCGTTTCAAAAAACGTTACGGCAAGAAATAAATTACGTCCCTCCGTTCGGAGGATGTTCTTGTATGAAATGCGGTTCACTCTTCGAACCGCATTTTACATTTCGGTTCTGGCAATTTAAAAAATCATCTTGATGTACCAATAGATCTAGAGGCGGTTCGCATGTTCTCGAAGTTGAATGAGGTGGAATCTCGTTATGAAGAAGTCAATATGGCTCTTCAAAGACCCGATATTGCTTCCAATCAAACTCAGTATCGTGCGCTGATGAAGGAACTTGGCAATCTGGAAAAGATTGTACTCGTTTATCGAGACTTCAAAAAGAAAACCGAAAATCTTAAGGCCAGCAAAGAGCTTTTGACTGCGGAACAAGACGCCGAAATGCGCGAAATGATCCGTGAAGAAGTGAAAGAGCTTGAAGCCGCGTTACCTGAACTTGAACACCAGCTTAAAATCCTGCTGATTCCGAAAGATCCGAATGATGATAAAAATATCATCCTCGAGATCCGCGCCGGAGCTGGCGGTGATGAGGCGGCTCTTTTTGCTGACGAACTTTTCCGCGGGTATGCTCACTATGCTTCCACGCAAGGTTGGAAAGTCGAAATGCTTTCTTATTCCGAAGGTAATGCCGGCGGCGCCAAAGAAATCATCGCGTCCATCACGGGCGAATCCGTTTTCAGCAAGTTGAAGTACGAATCAGGCGTTCATCGCGTTCAGCGGGTACCAAAAACTGAGGCTGCGGGACGTATTCATACGTCGACGGTCACAGTCGCGGTCATTCCAGAAGTGGAAGTCACTGAAATCAAGATTCCGATGTCAGACGTGCGTATTGAAACCATGCGTTCGCAAGGGGCCGGCGGTCAGTCCGTCAACAGAACTGAATCGGCGGTTCGTATCGTGCATCTTCCTACCGGTATCGATGTAAAGTGCCAAGAGGGTAAGTCACAGTCGTCAAACCGTGAACGCGCCTTCCAGATCCTCTATGCAAAACTTCAACAGATCGAAGATGAAAAAGCTCGTAAAGAAGCTTCTGATGTTCGGTTGGAGCAAATTGGGACAGGCGATCGGTCGGAGCGCATCCGCACCTATAACTTCCCGCAAACACGTATCACCGATCACCGTATCGGGTTGACCATCCACCAGTTGGATCAGGTTATGAATGGTTCCTTCGAGTATTTGATTGATCCATTGGTGGCCAACTTCCAAGCGGAAGCCCTGAAGCGACAAACGACCCAGCCATAATCCTTATTGCCGGGTCCCTTTTATCGAATCGCAATCACCGTTTACCTGCATCAAGAATGAAATCCTTATAGATATTTTCGAAGGATGACATTTTCCCCAACACTTCTGTTAAAAACAGAGTAAGATGTTGGAGCATATATGAAGCTCAAAGAGATTCTTGATAAAACCACCGCCTTTTTTAAGGACAAGAAAATCGAGACGGCCCGTCTTGATGCCGAGCTTTTACTTGCTCACGGACTCAAACTTGAGCGCATTCAGCTTTATCTCAAATTCGATCAACCCATGAAAGATGACGAGCTCGTGATTCTGCGAGAGCTTGTCCGTCGTCGGGCGTCCGGCGAACCTGTGGCGTACATTCTTGGCTATCGTGATTTCTTTAAATACCGCTTCGAAGTATCCCCGGCCGTTTTGATTCCGCGACCTGAAACAGAGCACATTGTTGAAGAAGTGCTTTCGTGGAATCCAGATAAGGAAGCCTCGTTAGGATTTATGGATTTAGGTTGTGGCTCGGGCTGTGTCGGGTTGACATTGTTAAAAGAATATCCTCAAGCCAAGTTGCTAGCTGTGGATCTTTCGGAAAAAGCCTTAGAAGTGGCTTCAAGAAATGCCGAAGCTTTGGGTGTTTCTGATCGCGTGAAGTTCTTGCATGCGGACGCTGCTCAGGAAGATGTGCTTATGTCGACCTACAGCAACTTTGTAGGAAAAAACAAAGTCGACGCGTTGGTCTCAAATCCTCCATACATTGCGCATCAAGATAATCAGGTGGAAGAAAATGTTAAAAAGTTTGAACCTCATTCGGCTCTTTATGCAGACGAAAATGGTTTAGCTCTTTTGAAAAACTGGTCGCGAATCTATGGAAATCACTTAAGTCCTTCCGGACTGATGTTGATGGAAATGGGAATGTCACAAGGTGCGGCGATGAAAGAGCATTTTGATAGCTTAAAAATATTTAACGAAATCAATATCGTCAAAGACCTCGCAAGTCATGATAGAGTCATTCGTGGAGTAACACATGGATAAAATGGTCGTCGTGGGCAATGGCCCTCTTCAAGGTACAGTTTCTGCGAGTGGTGCAAAAAATGCGGCACTTCCAATTCTTTTTTCAACTCTATTGGCAGAAGGCGAACACGTATTTTCGAATATGCCAAAGCTTAAAGATATCGAATCGACAGCGGCCCTGCTGGAAAGCTTAGGCTGCCAAACTCGATGGGATGGCGATAAGTTTATCGTTAAGGTCAGTCGCATTCAGTCTTATGAAGCCAGCTACGATCTTGTTCGCAAAATGCGCGCAAGTTTTCTTTGCATGGGCCCTCTTCTTGCGAAGTACGGCGAAGCCGTGGTGTCTCAGCCTGGGGGTTGTGCTATTGGAAGCCGCCCTATTGATCTTCACTTAGAAGGCTTCAAAGCTTTAGGTGCGGAAATCACGCAAAAAGAAGGTTATGTTCATGCGGCTGCAAAACGTTTGCAGGGCGCAAACTTCTTATTTGAAACAGTGACAGTGGGTGGTACCGAGAACGTCATGATGGCGGCAGCATTAGCGCAAGGAAGAACAGTCCTTGAAAATGCCGCGAAAGAACCTGAAATCGTCGATCTTGCAGAATACCTTATTAAAATGGGAGCAAAGATCACGGGCCATGGAACGAGCGTGATCGTTATTGATGGCGTCGATAAGCTTCATCCTGCTGAACACTCGATCATGCCTGACCGTATTGAGGCAGGAACGCTTTTAATCGCGGGAGCGATCACTCACGGTCAAGTCACGGTTGAGAAATGCGTACCGGCTCACTTGGAAACGTTGATTCTGAAAATGCGCGAAGCGGGTTTTAAGATTGAAACCACCAAAGATTCTATGACGGTGTTCAAAGCCGATTCCTGGAATGCCGTGGATATCACGACGGCTCCTCATCCATTGTTTGCGACAGATCTTCAGGCGCAGTTCATGGCGCTTATGACCGTCGCTCGTGGAACAAGCGTTATTACTGAAACCGTTTTTGAAAATCGTTTCATGCACGTTCAAGAGCTGATTCGTTTGGGTGCTGACATCACGCCCAGAACGCGTGTGGCTGTGGTTCGCGGAAAGCCAGGTCAACTGACGGGTGCTCCAGTTATGGCGACGGATCTTCGCGCCAGTGCCTCCTTAGTTCTTGCTGGCCTGGTGGCTAGCGGTGAAACTGTTGTGAATCGTATCTATCACTTGGATCGCGGATACGAAAAACTTGAAGACAAGCTTTCTTCATTGGGCGCCAAAATCCGCCGTATCGAATAATAAGAAGAAAAGGCCCTGAATAAAATCAGGGCTTTTTTGTTTTTTACGCCGACCTTTTAATTGTAAAGCGAAGAAAAAGAAAAAGGCCTACATGGAGGGGGATCCGTAGGCCTTTTTAAGAGAAAAAAACTAGTCTCAGCCCGCGGAGGGGATGGGGCTGAGACCCATATGATCAGAGGTTATTATCTAACCTCGCTGATACCGAACACAAAGAAGACGACTGCTTTGTTCCCAGAACCGAAACCAGGGAGGGGGTCCACAGTTTCAAGCTCGAAGTTGGGAGCAAGTTGATGTTCAAGTTCAATACCGCTAACCATAACTTTAGTACCAACAAAAGATGTTAGATCGATTTGTGACTTCAATACGAAGAATGTTTGCTGATCTTCCATCGCCAAAACAAGCGATCCATCAGCCAAAGCCACGATCTCACCAACGTGTGTTTTGAAGTTGTAATTTTGAAGTTCCGAAGAAGCGATATCTTCACCAAGTGCGTTGTTTGGAAGAACCCCTGCGCGAGCCACCGCTGAAATCGCAAGAACAACCAAGATGTAAACCGCAATCAATGCATTTCGAATCACTTACGTACTCCCCAAGATAACAACTAACGAAAGTCTATAAAGCAAGGTGTGTGCCAAATCGAGACAGCCCTAAAAATCGAATTAATTGGATCTAAGGTCCGGATTCGAGGGCCATTGAACTCAAATCGGAACCAAAAGTAATTCCATTCTGGAACAGGGGTTCTATTCTGGAACCATTTAGTTGGCATCTACGCGACTAAAGCACAGACCTGAGGGCCTGGTCCCCAGGGCCATAGTCCTTTGTCAAAAAGCTCAGTATAATCAGGTGTCTATGTCGCGCATACAAGTCACTTGGGTTGTTAGAACACGGAATGGTCAGGTTAAGGGACCGTATTCCACTGAAGCCATTCTTCGCATGATTGGTGAGGGCGTTTTTTCGGGCCAAGAGATGATTTCTCGATTGCCTGATGGGCAGTGGACTTTGATTTCTAAAGAGCCCGCATTTTACGACAAACTTCTTGAGGCTTTAGAAGGCATCGTCGACGTGGACCCCAAGAAGGCGCAGAAGATGGAGGCCGAGACTGTCATTGTACAGCCTCCCCGCCCGAAAAAAAGCGCCCCCCCAAATCAAACGCCGACTTCGGATAGCTTTGCGAATATCAAAATCGATAAGCCAAAGCAGCAGATCGATATTTATGATACTCCGGCCTATGTTCCGCCGGCGGCAAAAATTTCATCGGTGTCGAATGCCTCAAGTGGAAAACCTGAATCTGTCATCGAACTTTCCAATGTAGAAAACATGGAAGGTGGCGAACTTAAAAAGAACCTGAAAATTCCGGCGATGATTTTGGCGGCAGTGATCTTAATTGGCGGGATTTTGCTGTTTTGGGATTCGGGCTCTAACGATGGAACTAAGATACACCTTTTGGCGCCGGGTAAATCAACGACAACGTTGACTGAAGCTGAGGTCAAAGAAAAGCTGAACGAAGCTTTGTTTGCTATGGAGCAGGATACTTTCGACTCGTATGTCTCGGCGCAAAACAAATTGGTGGGTCTTGTTGAAGGTGCGCCGATGAATATTGAAGTTCGTGCCCTTCTTTGTGTGGTTTATAAAGAGCTTTGGCCTTTCGCGGTTCAAGATGCGCAAGACGTAAAAACGGTCGCGAATGCCACTCAATCAACGCGGGCTTTAAACGTTGTAAGTCCTTTCGGTCAAGTTTGTGAAGCGGTGAAACTAATGACCTCTGGCCGATATAAAGAGGCCAAAGGTGTTGTTGAAGCCACTCTGGAAGGCAGTGAACCTTTTTCTTTGTTACCGGTTCTTTATGCCTTTAAAGCCGAACTTCTGGAAGGTGAAAGAGATTTCAACAATGCCATGCCCTACTATGAAAAAGCGGCCCAGCTTTGGGATAAATGGTTGGGTCCGCAAGTGGCATTGGCTAAAGTTTTTTTTGAACAAGGTGATTTTACTTCGTCTTCGGCGATTCTAAACAATGTTCTCAAAAAGAATCCGAAACATCGCGAGGCCAAAATCCTTCAGGGAATTGTGGAGTATCGAGGTTTTAAAAAGTCTGACACGTCTTACAGCTATCTTAGTACGGCCTTAGACGGAAAAGGCAAAGTTTCCCAACTTGTCGAGGCCGACGGATATTCGGTTTTGTCTGAAATTTTTGTTTTGCGCGGTGAAAAGAAAAAAGCTCTTGAGGCCGCGCAAAAAGGCTTTTCTTTAAATCCCAACAACTCGGAACTTCGTCAATTGGTGATTCGCCTAGGGGGATCCGACAAAGTGAAGGGTGATAAAGGTCGTAACAACGAACTTCTTTATTTGGGTGATCAATACGTGCGCCAAGGGGACTTTTTGGCGGCGCAGGCCGAATTCAAAGCGGCTTTCGAAGTGGATCCCAAGAATGGAACCGCGGCGATGAAAGCGGCAAAATGTTTGTGGCAGCTCAATCAAAGTTTTGAAGCCATCGAGTGGTTGAATAAGGCCATCAAGGCTGAGCCGAAACTTGTTTCTGCCTATGTTCTGCAGGCCGACTATATGTCACAAAGATTCGACTTCGTCGGAGCGACGCAGATTCTGACGAATGCGATTCGCATTGCTCCTAACAATTATGAAGTCCTGCGCGGTTTGGCTTTGTTGGAGTTTAGGAAAAACAACATGGTCGGAACAATCAATTATGCCCTTCGCGCAGTAAAATCCTACGACGGGGACATTGAAACCTATATTCTTTTGTCAAAGTCCAATGCGCTTCTTGCCCGCTCCATCATTCCTATTAATAAGAAAGAAATTGAACGCAAAGAAAATGCGGCGAAGGATGCCATTCGCTATGCAACTAAGGCTGTCGAAATTGATGCAACCAATCCCGAAGCTCAGATCACTTACGCGAAAATGTTGGCGCAAACGAACGGCGTGGATTCGGGAATAAACTATCTAAATGAGCTGATCAAACGATTCTCTTATACCTTGGACTACCGGGTTGCGCTTGCCGAGGTTTATAAATCTGAAGATCGATACAGTCAGGCCAAGGAAATCTATGAGCGGGTCGTCGAAGCGGATCCCAAAAATAAAAAGGCCTGGTTAGGGCTCGGCGAAAGCGAGAAGGCTTTAGGACTGAATGACAAAGCCCTCAAAGCATTTTTAAGTGCCGCTGTCTTGGACCCAACGGACGGAGAAGCTCTGTTTCAAGCGGGTAAGCTCTACTTGGAAACCAGTCGTTTTGAAGAGGCTATTCAGCAATTCAAACGGGTACAGCGCCTGAATCCCAATTATCCGCGCACACACTATTATATCGGCAAGGCGGCTTTTTCATCGGGCGACTTTACGGGAGCTTTAGAGGCCTCCAAATCAGAAAAAAAACTAAATCCGAACGTGGCGGATTCTTACATCCTGGCGGCGGAGGTTTATACGGCTCGCAAGCAATTTGCTGAATGTGCGTCGGAGTATTCTCAAGCTATGAAGCTCCGTCCTCAAGGCGCTGACATTTATGTGAAGTCAGCAACCTGCTATCGTCAGTCAGGTTCGTTGGAGGTTGCCGAAGATATGTTGGCTCTAGCCTCCAGCCGCGAAAGCGGTTATGCGGAAATCTATCGCGAACAAGGGGCGATCTACGAGTTAAAAGGCGATGCTCGCTCTGCGGCGCAGGCCTATAATAAATATTTAGGACTCTCGCCAAACGCCCCGGATCGTGTTGAAATAGAAAACAAACTTTCACGACTCGGCAACTAAGGACGGACGTCAGGAGAAATTCAGCCATGGGAATCGGCGACAAAATGAGAGGACTTGCAAGCAGCGCTCAAGAAGGGGTTAAATCCAGCACTCTTTCTTTCTTCCACTTCACTTTGCGGTTTATCACAGGGATTCTGTTAGGCCTTGTCTTAGGTTTGATTGGCCAGGAACTCATTGGTTATGGAACATTTGCTCTTATCTTTGTGATGGTGGTCGTCACGGCTGTAATATTAAAACTTCAATCAAGCTGGAGTTTCGGTCAAATTTTGATCTTTGACTTGATATGCGTTCTTGTAGGGATGCTGCTAAGAATGTATATATTAGTGGCTCCTTGAGCGGTCGTTGAAAACGGCTTATCAGGGTCTGTGCAAATTCGATGGCCACTATCCGGTGGCTGCTTGTGGTTCGTTTTAATTCCTAAAAAATAGAATCACCTTTAATTTTTTTGTTTTGTGATTGTTAAGTGAAGGACGTTGACGATGATTGATATTAAACTTCTTGAAAAAAAAGCTGAAAATGGAACTTCTTATTTCGACGAGTATAAGCAGGGGTTGATCAATCGGGGGGCTTCGACGGATGTGCTTGAGCAGATCATGGAGCTTAACAAAAAACGCAAAGAGCTGATTACCCAGGCAGAAACTGCAAAAGCCAATCAAAATAAATTGAGCGGAGAAATTGGTAAACTGAAACGCGAAGGTAAAGACGCATCGGCTATTCTTGCTGAAGTGGATACTTTAAAAACTCAGGTGAAAGAGCTTGAGGCGAAGGCGGCCGAAGCTGATCAACAAGTTTATAATCTGGCTTTAATTATTCCTAATAAACCAAACGCTTCCGTACCGGTGGGTTCTTCTGAAAAGGAAAACAAAGTTTTAAAGACCTGGGGCGAGCCTACGAAGTTTTCTTTCAAGCCGAAAGAGCACTGGGAGTTGGGAGAGTCTTTAAACATCATCGACTTTGAGCGCGCTGGTAAAACTACGGGAACTCGCTTTGCCTTTCTTAAAGGTGCCGCTGCACAAATGGAGCGGGCTTTGATTCAGTTCATGATGGACATGCATTCGACTCGGCATGGTTACACGGAAATGATTCCTCCGTTCATGGTGAACAGTAACAGCTTGTTAGGTACTGGAAACTTTCCGAAGTTTAAAGAAGATGTCTTTCACTTGGAAGGCTCTGACCTTTATCTGATTCCGACGGCAGAAGTGCCTGTGACCAACTATTTTAATAACGAAATCCTGGATGAAAAAGATCTTCCAGCTAGCTTCTGTGCGTATTCTCCTTGTTTCCGTTCTGAAGCCGGCAGTGCCGGTCGTGACACCAAAGGTTTGATTCGTCAGCATCAGTTCGACAAAGTAGAGCTGATGACTTTCTGTCATCCTGACAAGTCCTATGAAGTGCACGAGGCTTTAACCTCTCACGCTGAACAGGTTTTGATGGACTTAGAATTGCCTTTCCGTCGCATGCTTTTGTGTACAGGTGATATGGGTTTTGGATCTGCCAAGACTCATGACCTTGAAGTCTGGTTGCCTGGTCAGAACACTTACCGGGAAATCAGCTCTTGTTCCAACTTCGAAGACTTCCAAGCTCGTCGCGCCAACATTCGTTTCCGTTCTGCTGGAGGTAAACCACAGTTCGTTCACACTTTGAACGGATCTGCCTTAGCTGTGGGCAGAACTTTGGTTGCAATCCTTGAAAACAATCAACGCGAAGATGGTTCGGTCGCGATTCCAAAAGCTCTTCAACCCTACATGGGCGGTCGCCAAGAAATCCGATAAACAGGGATCTGAATCTTTTGCATCATGGCGCGTTAAGACCAACAACTGCTTGAAGTATCTCGTCAAAACCCATAAAACGGTCGACGGAGAGTTGGTAGAGTGGTTGAATACACCAGTCTTGAAAACTGGCAGCCCTTCGCGGGGCTCGAGGGTTCGAATCCCTCACTCTCCGCCATTTTCTTCTTTTAATAGTTTGATTAAAAGAAAATCCCCGTCTGTTTTCTCGTTTTTAGACTAACAAGAACTGATTTTTACAATTAATTTTCACACTCCGGAATGCGTGTAAAGGCTCTCTTTTTGTGTTGATCCGCCATTAGTTGGACAAAAACACGTCCTTCCGAATTGAAGGCAGATAAAAGAGCATAGTTGTTTGGTTGGTCTTTCATCTTTTGAAGAATTTCGACAGCTTGATCAGCCGTGCCGTAATAGCAAATATCAGAGAAGCGGAATGGCTCTTTATAACTTCTGGCGGAAATCGATAGTTGAATGTATTCAAGATTAGCTATCAATGACTCCGTCGAAAGATTAATATTCTCACCTGCGTTTCTGAATAGTTCGTTGAAGCTTTGGAGTTTTTCGTTTTGATTGATCTCTGAATATCTCAACGTATCCATTTTTTTAGGAATGCGATCTTTTCCGAACGCTCTTCGCGTAATTTGTAGTTCCGTTTCGACACTAGCCGTCTTGCGATCTGTGTATTTATTTGAATTTAAATTCGCACAAGAAACTGCAAATAGTGGCAACATTAATAGAAACATTTTTATTTTCATTTTTATCTCCTCTAAACAGGATATCGGAGATATTCATTTTCTGAAAAGGCCTCTGGGTTTCTAGATGTTCGCTAAGAAATTAAGTTCAATCTTTCGCGACCAAGGTCTGGTTTTGTTTGGACCCTCTTTGTGGATAGTTGGAGCTCAATTTGTCTGCAATTGATGGGGTCCAAGGCCGAAGATTTGAGTTCATGCCCCGCGAAAACGTTGAGTTTCATCCTTAAGTCCGACAAACTGGCGACCTAACGGAAGGGCGAAGCATGAGTGCACTCTTAGATATTATTCTACATCTAGATCAACATCTTGTGGAATGGATGGCTTTGTTTGGGCCATGGATCTATGTGATCATGTTTCTGATTATTTTCTGTGAGACAGGTTTGGTGGTGACGCCTTTTCTGCCTGGGGATTCCTTGCTGTTTGCACTGGGTGCTTTGACAACGGTCGAAGGCGGTTTGAACTTATGGATTCTGCTAGTGAGTTTAACTATTGCCGGTATTCTTGGTGATACGGTGAACTATCACATTGGAAAATTTCTGGGGCCGAAGGTGTTCGAATCGAACAGCCGCTTCTTTAAAAAGCAGTATCTTATTCAGACACAGGAATTCTATGCGAAATGGGGAGCTTTCACCATTGTGGCGGCTCGCTTTGCTCCGATCGTTAGAACATTTGCGCCTTTTGTGGCGGGAATCGGTTCTATGCACTACCGCAAGTTTATTTCTTACAATGTAGTCGGTGCGATTGCGTGGGTTTTTATCTTTATTTTGGCGGGTCACTTTTTCGGAAATCTGCCAGTCGTAAAAAGAAACTTCCATATCGTCATTTTCGGCGTGATCGGTGTCTCTTTGATTCCGGTTGTTTGGCCTATGATCAACAGCTATTTAAAAAAGCTTAAAGGCGCAAAAAATTAGGCTGCCTTGGGCTTGCGAAGGCCCTGCATTTTCACAAGGAAGAAATTGGTTTTTAGGAAAACCGGGTCTTGCTCTTCGTAGATTCTTCTAAAGCAATCGCACGGACTCGACAAGAGGAAGACCACTCTATGCGTGCCCCTCGGCCTGCCGTCATATCGTCTTTAAAAATGAATTCTCCCGTTTAACTTCTCGGAACAATTTATGTTCTTAAAATAAGTCTGACCGGCTATTGGGCTAGATTTATAAAGTCTAAAACGAGCCTCTCCCAGAAAGCTTCTCGAAGATTTAAGATATAAATATGAAGTTATTGATATTACTATATTGTTTGGTGCTGTCTTTCTCGGCCTATGCTGAAAACATCAGCCTGAAAATGTATTCTTCCAAAACCAAAAAGTATGAAGAAGTAAAAATTTTTACCCAAGATGGATTAAAAATTTCATCTAACTGTATCAAAAAGGGAAAGCCCGACTGCGAAGCTTTACGGGTGGGACTGGGAAGCGCCAAGGAAAAACCCCAAGGACCGGTTCTGGGAAATCCAGCGGCTCGATACTGCGCGGCTTTCAATGCGGGCAACAGAATCCTTAAAGATGAAAAGAACAATGAATACGACTACTGCGTGTTTTCTGATGGCTCTATGATTGACTCTTGGTCTTTATACTATCGTCATCACAAATGAGGTTTATGTGAAGCTGACTATTGGGATGCTGAGCTTTCTGATTTCATTTCAAGCCTTAGCTGATCAGGGTTTGAACCCTTTCGGACCCGAATATAAACCGGAACCATCGTCAGAAGTTGTTGTTAAGAATATGCCTGTAGTGCGAAGCCAGGACTCTGTCGGTATATGCTATTCCTTTGTGGCAAGTACGCTTATTGACGAAGCGAATTGTACGGCGCGCAAAATTACGGATTGTTCGAAACTTCCTGATGATCAGCGAAGTTCTCCTTTGGATTTGACTAGATTTTCGACGGTGCTTCCCCAAGATGCGGACTACACGGACCGCTTTAACTACGAAGGATTGAATACGGGCGGAGGTAGTCCAGCGTTGACGTTGCAAAACGCGATTGCAAGCGCGGCTGTCGTGAAGGAATCTTGTGCGCCCTTTGATCAATTTGTTTCCAAAATCAACAATCCTGCGGAAGCGCAGAAGCTTGAATTGGCGATGTGGAAGCGTTTTGATGACGCTTACAACGAATACAAAAAGAGGAAAGAAAAGTGCGTCGAGTGTGCTTTAGAATACGCGACAGCAGTAGGGAATGAGTTAAAAGAAAATTATAATTTGAAAGCATCTAATCAAGAAATTCTTGAGGCATTTGCCGAAAAAACTCACGCCAAGTTCTTAGATAAATTGCTCATCCCGGATCAGTGCTGGGACTTTAAGAACCAAACAGCTCTTAAAGGAAGTTGGAGTTTGAAAGTGTTTCCGGAAGAAGAGGGTTCAGGCTACGAAGCTTCTCTTAAAAAAATCAAAGAGGTTTTAGGAACAAAAAAAAGACCCTTGGCGATTGGCTTTTGCACACAAACGCCGTTAAAGGCGAAGTCCCAGGAAAAGTGCGGGACAACTATGAAGGACGGGTCTTTTTCAGGTGAAGGCCACGCAGTTGTCATTAAAGGTTATCGTCGTGTTTGTAATAGCCAGAATAAGTGCTATGACGCTCTCCAAATTCAAAACTCTTGGGGACAGAGTTGGCAAGACAGCACTAATGGTGGATGGGTCGATGCGAAGGAACTTCTAAACAGAACCTTCTATGAAAGGCACAGCCTTTCTTGGCTTGAGCCAACAAAATGATGTCTCCATCGGTTGAAAAGCCTATTAATTTCTTTTGTAAGAATGGAATTACTGCTTTTCAACGTAAATATTTTTAATGTTGTGAAAGATCTCGCCAAGTAAGCCAGGCGATCCGTCTAATCCATTTTTTCCATCTGTTCCGCGCTGTCCGTCAGCACCTTTTTTTGCTGGCGGGCATGGAGAAGGGTTGGCTCCTGGGGCGCCGCCGACGCCTCCAGAGTGCCCTGGAGCACCTTTGCCCCCTTTTCCAGGCAACCCTCTTCGCTGGAAAATATGCGCTGAAAATTCCTTTTGATCGTCAATGAAAATAGAAAGAGTGCCGGTGCTACCGCCATCCTCTCCGTTTAATCCATCGGCTCCAGGTCTTCCTTCTTTCCCGGGCTGTCCATTTTCAGGCAGTTTACTGCAAACTTGAATCTCGTTGTCGCATGGAGGTGCGTCGAGGTTCAATTTGCGAGGACAGGGCTTCGTTACCGACGTAGCCGTTCCGGCAATGCCATCCAATCCGCTCCTCGCGGACTCAACTCCAGTAGCTATTTCTATGTCTTTACCGCTGATTCCATCTTTACCGGAAGCGCCCACCATTGAAATTAGAAGCTGACCTATTCCAACAGTTGCCTGAATCGAAACATTGGAGCCCTGAATTTCGGAGGGTTTCCTTAGAGGCTCACTTGGAAAGCGTGTGATAATGTGTGATGCGAGTAGAGTCTTTGTTCTCGTGTCGTCTTCGACAATCAATTTTTTTGCGTTGATCGAGAGATTGTGCCCCATTGTTAGAATTTGAGAGTCTTTTAAAAAGTAGAATCTGCCGTCGATTGTAATATTAAGGTCTTTCGTCAATCTGACTATGCCACCTACGACGTGATCGATAGGTGCTGGTCTATTCAGTGTAATCGTGGAGTACGGCGCCATTCCAAGACTGTCATATGCAATGAGATTTATCTCGAAAACTTCACCCGATTTAACACTTTCTACATGAGTGTTCTGTGAGTTATTAGAGTTATATATTTCACGAATTTTCCCATTGATCGATACTTGAACCCGCTTAGCCTGCTCTGGCCATTCGATAATCATCTTGTATCCCATTGGCTCAGGCATTTCTTCAAACTTCACAGAAACATTTTGCTCCGTCAGTTTGCCTTCGAAGGCTTGCTTCTCCTGCTCCTTTTGGATGGTCTCAATCACGTCGGTATTGGCCGGGGCAATCGGAGAAGCCTCGCTATCATCCTTTTTAAAAGAACAAGCTTGAATCAATAACGTAGCGATAATTAGTGATAGAAGTCGGAATTTCATAAGATCCCCTCGCCGAAGAGTTATAAATCAAAGTTCGTGTATATTTCTACTGTCAGAATTTTTGACAGGTATTAACTTCACTGGTGAAAAGGAATTTGCCAGCCGCTTTGGGTCAAAATGACTGCGGTAGTCGAAACACGCTTCCACCGTGGAAGTAAAAGCTAACCCAAACATGAATAAGTCTAAAAGTTCAGGGAGTTGACTAATTTCACAACTCCCGACAGTATGGGTTCCCTATGGAAAAGCAATTCATGCTAAGAGCCATTGAGCTCTCTAGAAAAAACATGCAGGCCGGCGCTGGAGGACCCTTCGGAGCGGTGATCGTCAAAGATGGGAAAGTTATTGGGGAGGGCTGGAATAAAGTCACTTCGTCAAACGACCCTACTGCCCACGCCGAAGTCGTTGCCATCCGCAACGCTTGTGAAAGCGCAAAGAACTTCAGCCTTGAAGGCGCAGAAATTTACACAAGTTGCGAACCGTGCCCTATGTGCCTTTCAGCAATCTACTGGGCCCGCATTAGCAAAATCTATTATGCCAACACAAGAAAAGATGCTGCAGACATTAACTTCGATGATGACTTCATTTATGAAGAAATCCCGAAGGCAATTTCAGATCGTAAAGTGCCTATGGAGCAATGCGCTCACCAAGAAGCCTTGGCCGTCTTTAAAGAGTGGCAAATAAAAGCAGATAAAGTGCCGTACTAAAGACGAGGAATAGTTCTTTCAGGACTCCTGCCCTCACCTTAGTTTAGAGACAATAGAGGAATGAAATTATTGAGTTCATTCCTCTTTCTATTTTTGAGCGTTGTTGTCTTTGGTTCATGCACTCACAAAGAAAAACGTCTTCCTCGCGATATTGCGTCTCTGCAGGCTTCTGGAGGGATGGAAGGAATCTGGTTTCTTCAGGGAACATCTTCAACCCGCGGCCCCTATAATGGTGAGCTTGAACTGCGCAAGTCCAACGACGGCACCTTCAATGTCGTGCGAGTCGTGACATACATAAACTATTTCTTTGATGGTCTTCGAGTTCAAGAAGTATGGACTGGAAAAGCAGTCGCTAACGAAAGCTCTTTAACCATTTCCTATGATATTAAGAGAGCGGACTTTATAACAAAATTAGGAAGTTTGAAAAGAGATCCTTCTGAGTTTCGCGGACCTGTGAATGTTCTGTCCCGGTTTGTGACTTCCCCGGCCGGTCTAGCGACGAAATTCAGTGATAAAAAAGAATCAGAATATTCCGAGTGGATAACGACGCGCAGAAGTCTTGAAGCGCGTCCCCTGTGGGTCAACGAACGACGGAATCTGGATGCTAAAGGAAAAAATATTCCTTTGGCCGTTCGAGGAATAATTAAGATTTTCAAGATGGACATCGGTTATGAGAAAGACTCTTTGGTAAGGTCTTATCGGAATCGCCCCGAGTTCAAGGATGAACATCCTTATGTCGTATTTGATCCAACGGATTTTGAATTTTATAGAAACAATAAAGACATTATTCGTGTTACGAACAAAGTCACCGACGACATCAGCATTACCGAGGCGGTCGTAAAGCGAAACGCCTATGCGCCGACATTAACGGATAAAGCCCAAGGTTACGACAAGAATGCCAAGGACTTCCACATAAATGAAGCCGGCATGGTCTCATATGCGGCACTGGATGATCAGGGAAGACTCGTATCCTACGAGGCCGATGGCGATTCTGCTTTGTGGACGGGAATGTATGTGGCGTCGCAGGCGATGCGTTACCTTAACACAAAAGACTCCGAGGCATTGCGAAACGTGCGCAAATCCGTGAAGGGTCTTATGACTTTAATGGAAATTACGGGCGACAACAAAGAGTTTGCCCGTACGCTTGCCTTGTACAACCCTCAGCGCGCCATTCCTGATAAGTGGCATCGCGGAACGGGAAAATTCGCAAATTTAATCTGGCTTGAGGGTGGCAACAACGACATGGTGAAAGGGATCACGCATGGTTTTCTTTGGGCAAGCCTTGTTATTCCCGTCACAGATACCGAAATTTGGACCGAGCTTCGTGAAAAAGCCCGTCGCCTAATCGATCTAAGAATTATGTCAGAAAAGCAGCAGAACAGACCCGCCGCTTTGGGTTTGGCAGCTCTTTTCACTGGAGATTCTTCGTTTAAAGAACGTTATCTAAATTCTTTTAATCATATTAAGGTCAAAGCTGGTTTGAATTTCGATACGACATTTTATTGGCACGGCTCTGCAGACTGGAGCGGAATTAATCTTAGTATGGTCGGCGATGTGACCGATATTATGATTGCGGACCTTCTTAAAGAAGCGCAGCTTCGCGACAAAATGCGCGAACGGCTGATGGACGCCTGGGTCACCTATGAACCGGCTCGCCGTCACTTGTTGACGATCGGAGCCTATGGCTTCGCCTACAAGCACGGCACACGCGGCGGAAACTTCCGCAAAGAAAGCAGTGAGGCTCGGTTCACCGAAGCGTTGAAAGAATCTGCGTGGGGACTGCGTGAAATTCCTTATCCTCGTCCGAACATAGACGTCAGCATTGATCATTCATTACGTCCCGATTGGTGTATGTCACCGATTCCAAGACTTTTTTGGAAGGCCGCTAAAAAACCAGAGCCGCCCGTTTCCTATTTCTATCAGGGTCTTTACAGTTATCCCGCATTTGAGTTAGGCGCTTTTTCCAGTGGGTTTCTTTGGAAGGACTCTGCCTTCGCTTACAGCCAGTCTCACAGTCGCGGTGTAGAGTCGGCCGGCATAGATTATCTGTATGCCTATTGGTTAGCGCGGTATTCAGGAGTGAGGGATGTTGAGTAAAAAAATCGCAGGCGTATTTTTTGTAACGGCGATTTCATTCTCGGCCTGGGCAAAAAAGGAAATTGTGTTTTTTGGCGGCGGCGGAGAACCCGACGGACAGACTACGATTTTTGATTCCACCTATGGAAACTTCGCGCCTTTTAAGCAAGGAAGTGGCTGGACGGCTCGTTCATATTTTGACGGTGGACATCATATCTCTGAAGCCCTGGCTCAAGACATGTTCAAAGGGAAAAATAAACCAATGACCGCCAAGAACATGAATGCTGAAATCGCATCACTTAAACAACGAATTCAAAAAGGCGATCTAAAATCTGGCGATCAACTTTTAATTACAGTCGCCACGCACGGAGTGAAACAAAAGGAAGGTCAGCGCACCCATAGCGTGACGACGACAGATGATGACTTCAATATGGATGAATTGAAAGCTCTGCGCGATTTGGCCGAGGCCAAAGGGGTGCGATTGGGCATTGTTGATATGTCTTGCCACTCGGGCCCTGTGACAGCACTGGGATCTGATAAAACTTGTGTGGTTTCTATGGGCGGCGAAGGTGTCTCGTGGAATATTTCTGGCGATAAGTTTGGCCAGCTTTTAACGAAGGGAAATTCTTTAGAAGATGCCTTTTTGGCCAGCCGAAGAGATCCCCAAGCGGTGGTTTTAGGAACTCCACAAATTTCTAGCGATGCGGGTCGACGCGCGTATAATGCAACAAAGTTTTTAAAGGGAGCCCTGTTAGATGCGGATCAGCTCTACGAGTCTTCACCCAATGAAGTCTCTTGTTATGGCACAGCCTCACTTACGTATTTACGTCTTGTGAATGATCTTATCGAAATTGATAAAACGGGCGGTTTTCAAAGCTACTACAAGCACGCGCGTATTCATCTTGGATTTGAAAAAAGCAAGAATCAGCCAGTCATCGACAATATGAAAGAAGCCTTGGATGACTACAACATCACTCGAGCCAGGTTGGCGACGGCGCACAAGCAGGCCGAAGAGCTCAACAAACCCGAGTGCGTGAATGTACTGAATGCGAGAATGTGCGGAACCAAGGAGCAGTTTATTTCTGGCGTGACTGTTCTTTCGGCAAAGAAAAAGGCACAAGGTCTTAACGCCAAAGAGGCGGCGGAATTGGCATCTTATCAGAATTACATTAACAGTGCCGCATTTAAAAAATGGGAAGCACTTCGCGCAAGTTTTAAAAATGATACGAGTTTGCAGGAAAAGGCGATGAAGGTCGCAAAAGCGGAGCGAGAAGTTTACGATGAGCTTTATAGAATCTACTCTGCAGAAAGCAAAAAAGAGAATCCGTGCAAGGACTTTAAGTTATGAAAAAACACCTGTGGAAAACTCTGTTGATGATGTGGATTTTAAGTCTGCCGGGTCTAGTCCAAGCAGACGAAAAATTTAAATGCGGCGAATACGAATTTAAAGGCGTTATCAAGGAAGTTGAAGGGCGACCCGTACTTAAATTGTATGAAGGCTCCATGAGCGAAACGGTTTTAACGTTGCCTCCGGATTTGGCCGAGATCGCCAGTGTCTATAAAAATACGGCCGTGACTTTGAAGGGAAAGCTTTTTGAGCCCGTTAAAAACTATCGAGGTCAGATAGCTTCGTTGAAAACCGCCGAAGAGATCAAAGAGCTGACGTCGGAAGATAAACCCTATACGGCCCGCTTTATGAGGGATGATATTAAAGAAAGAGTCCCGGACCCCCTCCATCCAGACATGGACTCGGGTTTGAAGCTCGTAAAGGAAGAGGCTTGTAGCGGGAAAGCTGAAAAATCCTCCGCAACCAGAGCCAAAAAGAAGTAAGGCATTGCTAATCCCTATTCATTGAAATAAAAAGGCGCCTATGAAAAAGAAAACCGGCAGAGACGCAAAAGAATTAGCTCATTTCGCTTTAGGTGAAAACCAAACCCAATATCCAGAGACTTATGCTCCCGAGATTTTGGAAGCCTTCGATAATAAAAATCCAGGCAAGATTGCGTGGACCACATTTGTATGCACCGAGTTCACTTCGTTGTGTCCTAAAACCCGTCAGCCCGACTTTGCCAAAATCTTTGTAAACTACATTGCTGATAAGAAGATGGTCGAATCAAAATCCTTGAAGCTTTATCTTTTCAGCTTCCGCAACCATGGTGATTTTCATGAAGATTGCGTGCAGACGATTTGTGACGATCTGGTCGCTTTGATGAAGCCGAAATATATCGAGGTGGTTGGGGAGTTTACTCCACGTGGAGGCATCGCTATTTATCCTTACGCCAGTTACGCGGTTAAGGACAAGTTCTTCCAGGAACTTTATAAGAAGCGATTGAGTGAGTACGCTCCAGGGAAGTACTCCATGGAGCTTTCAAAGCTGTATTAGCGTTTAATAATGAGGCGGCTTTTCATGACCACGAATCTCAAGGCCGCTTTCATCGGTGACAAGCTCCTTCATTTTCTTAGTTAATCCCTGAACCAGCTTTTCTAATTGATCGATGGTTTTTTGCTGTTGATAAAGAACTTGGTTAAGTTCTTCCACGATCATTTCCTGATGAGCCAATTTTGTTTCGATATCGATAAAACGTTGTTCGTCCATGAGTCGGTATATAAACGGAAAGCGGTCCATTATGAAGCGGATTAGCTAATTTGAAATTTCTTTAAAGGGCGTGCCTGCGGCCAGCTCGAAGCTAGTGACTCCCTGAGTATAGCTCTGTATATTGGACTGACAAAGGCGATAAGATGATTAGATTTTTTGAACAACAGCAGATTATTTTTTCGATCGTGAGCGCCATCATTCTATTTCTTTACGGTCTTTCAGCCTTTAGTAACGAACTGAAACAAAAAGCGGGAAATAAGCTTGAATCCACGATTAGAAAACTGACTGCAAACCGCTTTATGTCGTTTTTGGTGGGATTGTTTAGCACGGCGACGATTCAATCCAGCACCGCTGTTTCTATTTTGGCAGTCTCTTTAGTGGACAGTGGAATGCTTTCTTTTCCTGGAGCCGTCGCGGTGATGTTGGGTTCACATATAGGAACGACGCTAACGGCTTGGATGGTTTCTTTTAAACTTACCGGCATAGGCCCCGTGTTTATTGTCTTGGGAAGCTTGCTGGCGGTTCTTCCTTGGCGAGCGAAAATTTTCGGTAAGGCTTTATTCTACTTTGGGTTTATCTTTTTTAGCTTGGACTTGGTCAGCAGCTCTTTGCAACCATTGAGGCAATCGCAATATCTTGCCGACTTTTTGCTTTATACGAATACCCCGCTAAAAGGCATTTTGGCTGGAACTTTGCTGACTGCACTTATGCAATCAAGCACGGTCGTTACGGGTTTGGCCATTATCTTCGTGCAACAGGATTTAATCTCGCCTGAGGCTTCCATTCCCATCGTTCTAGGTGCCAACATTGGTACTACGGTAACAGGTCTCTACGCGACATATGCCATGAATTGGGAAGCAAAAAAGGCGGCGTGGTCCAACACAATTATCAATACTCTTGGTGTTATCTTGTTGTATCCATTTATCGACGTATTCACGAGCGCGGTGATGGCGTTAGCTCCTAATGATCTGCTCGTCGTAGCCATTGCTCATTTGGGATTTAATATCTGTCTGGTCAGTATTTTTCTCACCTTGCTAAGACCCTTCACGGAAGTCATGGATAAGATCTTTAAACAAGCGCAAAAATCAGATTTGAAACTCTAGAAACGATACAGAATAAAAACTATTTTGGCCGGTCTCTTTTTCTTTCGCTTTCCCGCAACGCAAGTTCGACGGCTTCGGCAATACGTTTTTTTCTAGTCTCGGGCTTGGCGACATCGTTGATTTTTCTGACGGCGTAATTCTTTTTGCCGGGCGTGAGGCCGTTGAAATCCTTCAACGCTCCCTCAGCTTTAAGTGCGGCAACCAGGTCTTGGGGAAGATCCACATCGGCTCTATCCAAGACGGTGATCTGAACTTTGACTCGATCTCCTTCATGAAGATCCGCTTGCTTTCGGACTTTTGCGCGCACTCGAATAAAATGTTTTCCTCCGCCCGCAGGAAAAAGACTGACTTGGAATGGCTCGCCGCCGTTTAAAGAAGCCATAACGAGAACAGCTTTTTTGGTTCCCAATGCTTTGGTAATTTTCGAAGGCACGGCGATGGCACAATAGTCCATCCCTTCAGCCCAATTTTCTAACTTCGCTTGAAATGAGAGTTTCGTTCCTGCTGTTGCCATACTGACAAGTATGCAGAGGATTTTTTGCAGGAGCAAAAGGATAAGATATGGTGGATGGCTGAGCGCCTGTCTTTTGCTGGTTAGATCGAATCTGGTTCTATTGTGCCAGTAGAAATCGAAACACTTTCGCAACAGGCCTTGGCATCAGTAATTGCGAAGACATTTCGAGACATCGAAACTTCGCCAATCCCAAGTTATTAAGACCGAATACTTATCTTTGCGAAGCAAGCCAAAGAAGAACTTCGTCAGCATTCTTATCCGGCGGAAAAACTGGATAGAATACTTTTTGAATTTTTCCTTCTTTAATAAAGAGAGCCATTCGTTTGATAAGGCGCCTTCCTGCAAAGTCAAAAGTCGGCAAATTCAGCTGCTCTGTTAGCAGATATTCATTGTCGCTTAAAATCGGAAAGCTAATGTGGTTCCGTTCGACGAACTCTTTTTGAACAAGTGGGGCCTGAATACTTAAGCCGAAGACCTGAATGCCTAATTGCTCAAATTCGCCAATTAAATCCCTAAAGCCACATGACTGTGGGGTGCATCCTCTAGCGCCTGGTATAGAGTCCCATAGCTCCTGATTTGTCTCTGGCTCTAAGGGGCTACCTGCTTGAGGGTATATAAATAGTACGGTGGGCTTTTGAAACGCATCCCACAGATCAAGTTGTCCGCCATGGGTAGATGGTAGTTGAACTTTCGGAATTGAAAGCCCGGTAAGATGCGATGTTTTTCCATCATCAGTAGGTCGAGGAAGATCTTTGGGTAAGTCATTTAAATTTTGGCGCATAAATTAAACACCAAACTTTCTCGGCCTAGTTTAGGCGAGCCAGGAGACTAATGGCGGAAAGGGCGGGATTTGAACCCGCGGTACACCTTTTGAGTGTACGAGCGTTTAGCAAACGCTTGGTTTCAGCCACTCACCCACCTTTCCGCGGTCGGTTTAATTCGACTGAGAAACCAAACTGCCATACGGTGGCCCTTTAATCAAGGACTTGGCCGTATTCTTTTTGTAAATTTAGCAAGAATGCTTGATTTTTCCCTGACCGCAGTCTATCTATACGTCTCTTTCACAGTGCACTCGTAGCTCAGCTGGATAGAGTACATGACTACGAATCATGTGGTCAGAGGTTCGAATCCTCTCGAGTGCACCATTTTCTTTCCCATTAAACTTCATGTTATAACTAGACCTCTTTCAACTCGCCGAGTTAACGTAGCGTCATGAAGATTTCTTTCTATTTTAAAATCGCGATGATGATTGTTTCCTTAGGGGCTGTTCTTTACGCGATCCGTGCTTTGCAAACTCGCGAGTTCAAACAAAAACTTTCCGATCCGCAAAGCGCTCTTGGGGTTTTGATTGGCAGCGACTACCGGCCCCTGAACTGGTGCCCGGGTGGGACGGTCAAAGTTGAGGTTTATTCGCTGACCGGGGAGCTAAAAAAGACCCTTACAAGTTCTTCAGAAATCAGCGGCGTTTGTGAAATCATGATGGGTGGTTTCACCTCGGAGGGTGTTGAAGAAGCCGCCTATAAAAAGCGTCTAATAGCTTTAACCTCATCTGGAGAGTCAAAAATCCTGGAACAGAACGAAAAAGTGCCGGTTTTTAGAGCCCAAGGGATGCCTTTTAGTTCGCCAATGCTAACCAAGGCTTTGGAGCGGCTGGAGTCCCCTTAAGCGCGATTTCTGTTTGACAAGAAACGCCCAAAGCCCTAATTATAGTTCTTCACCGAGTTCAGAAGTAGCTCAGTCGGTAGAGCAAGCGGCTGTTAACCGCTGGGTCGGGGGTTCGAGTCCCTCCTTCTGAGCCATTTATTTTTTAAATAAATGTGACCAAGAAACCAAGTCCACAAGGCTTGGTTTTTTTATTTTCTCCGCCTGCGATATTTTAATTTTATCGTCTGGACCCGACTCTTGTTCGAAGTAAGTTCTTTAAACTGTTACGAAATCTTTAAACTTGGGCTTAAATCTTGTCGGGGTTTTGATTACGATCAGAGTCTTCTCACTTTTTCGGAAAGAAAGCTCAACTTCCGTTTGAAGATCCCGAAAAGAAGACAACTTCTCAAAGGACTTCGTCGATGAAATCTGTTTTAACTTTTTTGGTAACTATATTGGCTTCGGCTACTGTGCTTGCGAACGATCACGCCGTAAAAAGTGTCGATGCCGATACGTCTTTACGTTGGCTTCAGAATGGCAATGCCCGCTTTACAAATTCTAAACTTCGCAAGGATGGGCAATCGCAAAATGATGTTCACCGCTTAAGCACGGGTCAGCAGCCGCATGCGATCGTGCTCAGTTGTAGTGACTCGCGTGTTCCGCCTGAAGTGGTGTTTGATCAGAAATTAGGGGAAATCTTTGTCGTTAGAACGGCCGGTGAAGCCCTTGGAGATAACGCGATTGGAAGTATTGAGTACGCCGTCGAACACCTGGGTTCAAAACTTTTGGTAGTGATGGGGCACACATCGTGTGGTGCCGTAAAAGCTGCGCACAGTTCATTGGATGGTTCTAGTTTGGGAACACCCGCTTTGGATAATTTGGTGAAGGACATTCATCCGCGGATCTCTCAATTCAAAGGCAAAACTCCCAGTAAGAATTTTGCAACAGAGTCTTGGGCGAACACAGAAGGTGTTGCGAAAGATCTTCTTACGCGCTCAGAACTGATTCGCAAAAAAGTTGAAAGCGGTGATCTTCGCATCGTTTCTTCCCTTTATGACTTAGAGTCTGGGCAGGTCGCTTTTAAAGCAGAATCGACTTTGCAGACCCGTGTCCCCGCCAGTATTGAAGAGGCAAAGAAAGATAGTCATCACACGCATGGCAGATCCGGAGCCACTTGTGACAAGTGCAAAGCCCAAAAGACAGCAGAGCCATCCCAGGCGCCGCATGCCGAGCACAGCCACTAGCATCTAGCGAAAGCGTTCGCTGTAAAGCCAAATTCGTCTCAAAGTAACACATTTGGGCCCCAAAAGGGGCTCAAGTCGTTTTTATTGCAGATGAGACATGTTTCCCAAGGGCACAACCCTTGTAATAAGACTCCTTCGGAAATAGGGACGTCCGTTGGAGGAGCCGATGAGCTTTCTTAAAATTTTACCTCTTCTTGCTTTTTGGTCTATGACCGCTTTTGCGATGAAGGCAGGCGCCGAGGTGAAGAGCTACCGCGAATGGAAAAACGAGCGTGTGCAACTGGCTCAGGCCGACGTTATGAGCTTAAAGGCTCAGATCGATCTAAAAAAGGCTTCGCGAGCGGTGGCGCAGGGAACGGACCCCAATCTTAATAATAAAGCGGCGGTAGAGGCGGTCTCGACAACGGATATGAGTGTTGAGAAATTAGAGCGTCGTCTGCGTGAAGAACAATACGATCTTGAAGTGGCCAAAGACCTTTCCGTGACAGATTATTTCGTAGGTTACCTTACAAAAGTTCAGGACAAAAAGGCGGCTTTTAACGAAGTGGCTGGCAAGTTGACCCCCGAAGAGGTGGCAGAGCTTATGACGGCTTACGCAAACTCCGTGTTTGGGGCCCAGGCGTCAGATTTGCCTGTCAGCGCAAATAATATTGGTAAAGAACCCAAATAACTTTCCTGATTTATAAGTTCCTGAAATTTCTGAAATTAACAGGTGCGTCATAAGAAAAATTGGGCACCTGACCTTGACTCCTACCCCAGCAGATTCATATTACCTTCGTTGTTACAATCATAACGGAGGCATACATGGCTAAGAACGAAATTGGCGTTCGTCCACTTCATGACAGAATTCTAGTTCGCAGAATGGCGGAAGAAGAAAAAACCGCTGGCGGACTTTTCATCCCAGATACAGCAAAAGAAAAACCACAACGTGGCGAAATCATCGCTACTGGCAAAGGCCGTATCACTGAAGACGGAAAGGTACTTCCTCTTGAAGTGAAAGTTGGCGACAAAGTGCTTTTCGGAAAATACGCAGGCACAGAGTTGAAACTTGAGGGCGACGAATACCTAATGATGCGCGAAGAAGACATCTTGGGCGTATTCAACTAATTCAATTAAATAATAAAACGGAGTAAACCATGTCTAAAGTAATAACATTCTCAGAAGACGCTCGCGCGCACATCTTGAAAGGTGTGAACACTCTTGCGAACGCAGTAAAAGTAACTTTGGGACCTAAAGGTCGTAACGTAGTTATCGACAAATCTTTCGGTTCTCCTCTTATCACTAAAGACGGTGTGACCGTTGCCAAAGAAATCGAATTGGAAAACAAATTCGAAAACATGGGCGCTCAGATGGTTAAAGAAGTTGCTTCTAAAACCAATGACGAAGCCGGTGATGGTACAACAACTGCAACTGTTCTAGCGCAAGCGATCTATCGCGAAGGTGCTAAACTTGTTTCTGCAGGTCACAACCCAATGTCTATCAAGCGTGGTATCGACAAAGCGGTAGCGACTGTTATCGACGAGTTGAAATCAATGGCGAAACCTGTAAAAGGTTCTAACGAAGTTGCTCAAGTTGGTTCTATCTCTGCAAATAACGATAAAGAAATCGGTCAAATGCTTGCAGACGCTATGGACAAAGTTGGCAAAGAAGGCGTTATCACTATCGAAGAATCTAAAACTGCGAAAACAGAAGTAACAGTTGTAGAAGGTATGCAATTCGACCGTGGTTACCTTTCTCCATACTTCGTAACTAACGCTGAAAGAATGGAAGCGGTTCTTGAGAACGCTTACGTTCTTGTCTACGACAAAAAGATTTCTTCAATGAAAGATATGATCGGCATCCTTGAAGGCGTTGCTAAGCAAGGTCGTCAATTGTTGATCATCGCTGAAGACGTTGAAGGTGAAGCACTTGCAACTCTAGTTGTGAACAAACTTCGTGGCACTCTGCACATTGCTGCGGTTAAAGCTCCTGGCTTCGGTGACCGCCGTAAAGCTATGCTTGAAGACATCGCTATCTTGACTGGCGCGAAAGTGATCTCTGAAGATATCGGCCGCAAACTAGAGCAAGCGACTGTCGCTGACCTAGGTATCGCGAAACGTATCGTTGTCGACAAAGACAACACGACAATCATCGATGGTTCTGGCAAAAAAGCCGACATCCAAGCTCGCGTTGCTACAATCAAATCGCAAATCGACGAAACTTCATCTGACTACGATAAAGAAAAATTGAAAGAGCGTTTGGCTAAATTGGCTGGCGGCGTAGCTGTTATCCACGTTGGTGCTCCTTCTGAAGTCGAGATGAAAGAGAAAAAACATCGCGTAGAAGACGCTTTGAACGCGACTCGTGCTGCGGTTGAAGAAGGTATCGTAGCTGGTGGTGGTACTGCTTTGCTTCGTGCTTCTCAAAAAGTTGATAAAACTAAATTCTCTGAAGAAGAGTCTTTCGGTGCGACGATCATCAAACGTGCTTGTGAAGAGCCAATTCGTCAAATCTCTGCAAACGCAGGTCTTGATGGCGCGATCGTTTTGGATCGTATCCTTCAAAACAAATCTGCTACTTGGGGATTCAACGCTTACTCTGACGAATACACTGACCTAATCAAAGACGGTGTTATCGATCCAGTTAAAGTTGTTCGTTGTGCATTGACCAACGCTGCTTCTGTAGCTTCTTTGATGCTTACGACTGAAACAATGATCGCTGAAGCACCTAAGAAAGATGCTCCAATGCCTGCTGGTGCTCCTGGCATGGGCGGTATGGGTGGAATGGGCGACATGATGTAATCGGCTTGCCGAACATCTTCGTTCTTTTTCGAAAGCCTGGGATTATTCCCGGGCTTTTTTATTTTTGGATCTGGTGCTTCTATTAAAACAGATATTGGACTCCGCTCATGAGGGTTGTCATTTTGTGGCTGGTGCTTGTGGCTGGGTCTGTTCTTTGGCCGGTGCCGCTGAAGTCTGAGGTGTAGTTTTCTAGAAGAAGTTCGCCTCTGATTTTGAATCTTGTTTTAAGTTTATAGTCTACGAAGAAGCTGAAGCTGTTAATTTTGTTGTCCGAAGAAGCGCCGCTGGATTTGCTTTCGCTTAATGACGGGTTTAGATAGAAATCTAATTTACCGCCGATATCGACGGGGATTTCTTCGGATAGCGGGAATTGTCCGGCCACGCTGAAAGCGAAGCCGCCGTATTTCATTGTTGTGAATGCCGTCGGGGTGCTGTCGTCGACGCTAAAATTAGTGTTGGTATAGCCGCCGGCGATTTGCAGCTTCGGACCGAAGAAGTCACTGGTTAAAAGAAAATTGTATCCTAGATTTACGCCGTATTGACCCATGGACATATTCAGACTGCCCGGCGAAGAGCCGCTCAATTTGTTATCAATCGAAAAGACCGATTGTCTGAGAAGAACGCCGACGTACCACTCAGGATTCAGCCAGATTTCTCCGCGAACCAGAATATTAGGCGCAAGATTGTTGCTGCCGCTGATCGACCCTGCGGTTTGTAGATTGCTGTTTTGGGTGTAGCTGGAAAAGCCAGCTAGCAGTTCAATTTTTCCGAACTGAGGTGGCATAGTTGGCAACCATTCCTGCGGATCTTCGCCGAAGGCGACTTCCTTATCAGGACGGGTCGAGATGTCTTGCAAAACTTTTCCTGATGGGGTCGTGACCGGAACAGAATACTTTACAAATTCATCCGGCATCACTTTCGAACCCACGGCGATGACGCCGGGTTCTTTTTCCATTTCAACATAACCAAAGCTTAAGTAAGGTTCCACTTTGAAAAGTTTCACGCGGCCTAAGACTTCCTTTTCTGTACTGACCATGAACTTTAATTTCGGATGACGATTGACCTTGATGATCTGTACAACTGAAACCCGGCTTTCCGGCTTTAAGCCGTAAGCACTTCCCAAATTTAAAGTCACTTGCTGACCCCGACGACTTAGAATCGTCGAACGAAAAGGCATTCTGTATTTCAAGTTTTCGAAAAGCTTTCGGACTTCATTTTTAATTTCGGCGGTTTCAAACCCTTTGTAATCATTCAAGGACTCTTGCAATAGCGGTAACCCTTCGCGTCCCACAAAAAGTGTTAAGGTGATTGTGATGCCGCGAGGGCCGCGAATGATTTTTGAAGTCAGTGCCGCTTCACTTTTCGCAGCTTCTAAAATTTTTTGGACATCCTGGGGGCGCTCGTCCAAAAGGGCTGCATTCAATTTAAGATCGGCAGGATAGTTTGCCAAAGACCACTGTTTGTCTTCGTTCAGAATTTTTCTTAGTTCTTCTTCCACGGGCCGCGAATAAATTCCGCTGACGTTGTCGATCGTGGGTACCAAAACGATGGACTTGATTGCTAGGTCCTGATCGACGGTGCTGAGAAACGTGTTCTGGGCAATGGTCTGGCCATGCGCCGTCGAAAATACGAAAATGAAACAGGACGTGATGCAGAGAAAGCAAAGAAGAAATGATTTCATAAATTTATTCTGCACTGCCTCTGAAAACTCGTCAATTTGACGTCAAGTAATTCGGACCGAGAGCCGAATAATTTCCTATGAAAATCTTCGTTTCAATCGTCACTATTATTTCCTTCCTCGCTTCTGCGGAAATTTCTCATGCGCAGACAGGTCTTGAAGGTTTTGCTTCTGGACGTTATGAGGTTCGCAAAAAAACTTCGCGCAAACCAGCTTCCGAGGCGGAAGCTGCGCCCGTAGTGACAGATTCTGATGGCATTAAGGTCAGAACTCTGAAAGAAAGTGAATTGGAAGCTGAAAGAAAAGCGGAAGAGGCCGCTCAGCAGGCAAAGGCTGAAGCCGCACGCAAAGAGGAAGAAAAGAAGCTGGCAGAGGCAAAAGCAGCCCAGGAAAAGGCAGCTTTATTGACGGCTCCGCTAGGGGGAACGTCTAGTCCTGCTTCGGCTCACCCAGCTATTCCTGTTAAGGAACTGCCTGTAGAGGCAGACGTCCAGGAGCCCACCTTGTCTGAACACGCAGAAAGCCTGTTTTCGAGCCGTGCGGACCGTATCTATGATTTTTATCGCGAGCAAATTCATCCTGATGACATTCGTAACAATAAAGTGGAGTTGGATGTCACACCTGTTGTCGTGTACAACGACTCTCAGTCAAATTACTCGTTCCGTGATTATCAAAGCTTCTTCAATGCGCTGAAACTGAAAACTAATGTGTGGTTCACTCCCCGAATTGGTGTGAGTGGACAAATTATGTTTTCCTTGGCGGCGGATGTGGATTCAATTGTGGATAGCTCAAGAATCCCTGCCAAATACGAATATTTGGATTTGGGTTTTAACTTCAGAAAGTTCTTTGGTGTTTCTCGTAAATCAAGCTCCGTCGAATTTTCAGTCCTATTCAATGAAAGCAAGATGAATGTGCCTAGCGACAACACGTCTCGTGCCCGGCTTAAAACATCGGGACTGGGTGTGGGGCTCAAAGCTCGCATCCCTACGTCTTTGAACTATTCCTGGGTGGTCGGAGGAACCTTCTTTCCACGTCTGCAACATTCGGAATCTACCACGGGTGTCAACCTGAGCTCTGGGTCTTCAGAGGAAAGTATTCGTATTGGTCTTGATGCTGGCGGCGAGTGGAAGTTCTCGCGAGAAGGTCAGATGATCTGGAATTTGGGTGTTAGTGCGGAAAGAAATGTCTTTGATGGCGCCGCAGGGGTGCCCGACCCAGGTACGGGTGCGACGCCTTCTAATGTCAGTGTGACCAACTCGCTGTATATGTTTTCCCTGGGCTATCGTTGGGGTCACTAAAATCCACTCACCAAAGCTCGAACTAAAATCTATACTGAAGCGGTATGAAGATACGTTTTGCTGTTATCGACGATGCCGCTTTTTTACGTGAGTTGGTGAAGAACATTGTGACTTCTGCCGGCGGTGTCTTCGTCGGTGAGGCCTCAAATGGTGATGAAGCCATCTCTCTTGTTCAATCCACCCTGCCGGAAGTGATTTTTTTAGACATGGTTATGCCCTTAAGAAATGGCATTGAAACGGCAAAAGCCATCAAAGAACTTCATCCTGAAATAAAAATGATTGGCTGTTCAACGATCGATCAAGAGGCCTACGTGCAGAAAGCCTACGAGGCGGGGTTTGATGCCTATGTCACTAAGCCGTTTACCAAAGAACAAATATTAGAGGCGATTTCCAAAGTTTTACCGCACCAGGGAGAATCCACTCATGGAAGAACTTAAGTTTGTTATCAAGTGCTTATGCTTCACAATGCTTTTGGTCATGCTTATGCAGGTCAAAATCGGCGGCGCTTCGATCGAATATCATTCATTCCGTTGGCTGCAAAGATCCACAGTTTCAGAATATGTACAAAGTGCAGCGGCAGGTGGCGCGATGGCAATTCGCAACTTGGGCCGTACGCTTAAAGACGGTGTCGCAAGTACAGTGGATGGGTTTCAAGAAGGCGCGCACGAAAAGGCTGTTCGTTAGCCGTTAAAAAGGGAAAGGAAGAGCATCCAAGGGGGGATAGACACTCTTCCTTTTGGGGGCAATTTCAGATTGCAGATTACTTCTGGCCGGATGCTGCTGCTTCAGCTCCAGCTTTGGCCGTCGACTTAGCCACTCTTACTTTTTCCGGGTTCGTGGATGCAAAGCGACCGCTTTTCGTTTGGTGATTGCATACCGCAGATGTCCCGGCAACAGACATAGACGCTGATGCAATAATAGAAAGCGCAATAATAGATCCGAACATCTTCTTCATAGAAAACTCCTTATCACGAGTATCAAAAAATAAAACCTACTCAAAGAAGCTTTAATGCACTGGTTGTGCCAGTAAAGATGTCTCAAACTGAGACGGCAGAATCAAATAAGGCAGGGATAGGAAGAAATAAAAAGGGCTTTGGATACCAAAGCCCTTTTATGTTCACCGGATGATAATAGATTAGACAGTCTATCTATTACCTTCAGCAGGTGAGCCAGAACCTGTGGCGCCTGGAGCGGCTGTTCCCTTAGGTCTGTAAGTCGTGTCGTCATTAAGGCGAGTGTGCTTCATTCGCGCCGTACACTCGGGACAGATACCCGTTGAAGCAACATCAGCCTCTAATGGCTTGGTGCTTTTAGCTTCATTGGGATCGTCTCCGGGATTGACCGTGCGTCCTGCGTCTTCTTGAGCGAAAGAAGAGGTGGCAACGAAAGATGTACCTAGAGCAGCTAACAAAATAGATAAGGCCAAAAGTCTTTTCATATAATCACCTACTCCTTTATAGATACAATTCCGCGGTTGCAGGGGCAATGATATCTAACAAGTTATTAAAGGTACTAGCAACTTGCATTGCGACGGAAGGACCTTCTTTGCTGTCTACTTTGTTGATTTCGCCATTGGGTTTATAGCTAACCACGATTGTTCCTAGGCCTGGGCGAGTCACGATCGAAGGCTTGCCATAGCGTTCTTCGTATTCGATTTTTACCACCTTTTTTGCCTGGTCTGTGATCGTTGCAATACGACCACGATTATCGTAAGTCATATTGATTTTTTGACCATCGCTATTCTGAGCGTAAGAAAGGTTCCCCTTGCCATCGTATTTAAACTGAGTGGCTTTGGTGGCTACTTTGGCCCCTTTTTCGTTAAAGAAGGTGCTGGTGACTGAGCTGACCTTTTTGATTTTCGGGTCATACTCAAAAGCCATGCGCACATTGGGCGCCGCCTTTACTTTTACAAGTCCGTCCGGATAGTACTCATAAGAAATACGATCGGCATTTCTACGGATAGAAACAGGTTTGCCGAAAACTTCGTGGTAAGTGATATCCGTGACGTTTCCGCTGACAGTCGTCATCACACGTTGCAGGAAGTACTGACCGTCTGCGCGTTGTTGATGCCAGAATTCGTACTTGTTGTCAGCCATCACTTCTTTGCCGCAAGTCTTTTTAACCGTCGACCAATAGTGATTCTTAGGATCGTTTGTAGAGGATTCGTATTTATAAGACTCGATACATTTGTCACGATCAGCGAAAGCGACAACCCAGTCGTTCTTTTTGTCATACTTGATGGATACGAATGTTTTGTCCGGCCAAGTGGCCTTTGTCAGATTGTGAAGTTCATCGTATTCATAAGTGTAAGTTTTCAACCAGGCATTCTTCACGGAAGCCAGATCATCTAGGTTGGCAAATTTATATTCTGCCATCAAACCATTCGGTCCTGTGATCGTTTTAACTTTCTTATTTTGGAAATACTTGAATCCCAAGCGGCGACCATTGTTGTCCTGGATTGTAGCGATAACATCTTTGTCGTAGTCAAACTTCAGGTAGTTGCCATTTTTATCGTAAATGTGTGTCAGTTTTCCCTGAGGGCTGAAGCGCTGAGCGCTGCCATCGGGAAGATTGCGTGTGTAATAAGTTTTATTGAAGATAAAATGCTCAACCTCGCGACCGTTGGCATAAAACTTAGTGCCTTCTTTGACCGGAACTTTGATGCCATATTGAGCTGCATATTCAGAGCGAGCATTGTCGTCTTCAAGCAGTTGAGTTTTCAAATTATTCAAAGCCGTTTCCGTCAATCCGACTTTCTTTTCAGCCTTCATGCGCGTGATGATTTGGGCGATGGTACTTTCAACATCTTTGCGAGTGACTTCGCGGGGAGAGAAAGTGACTTCCAGACCGCCGCCGCACTCTTTTACTTTGATGTTACCTTCAGCATTTACTTCCATGGAAGTTTCAAAATCAGAACACCAGCCAAATCCGAACATACCATTGAATAGTGAACGGCTGTTGTAAGTGCGAACGATCTTAAGATCATAACCACTTCCGGGAACATCCATATCAATCCATGTATTGGAATAGTTGGCATTTTTCATATCCACAAGCGCAAAAGCTTGTGCTGAAAAAAGAAAAGCGAACGCCAAAACTGCTTTCTTCATTATAATTTACCTCTTCCTTGAAACTGACAAACTACACTTTAATGGTAACAAGTTTTTTGATTACTACGCCACCAATTACTTGCAACGCTAGCATCACGAATAGCAACACTAGACCTAGGGTTGTGTTAAACATAGGCTTGATGAAACCGGGGTCCACCATGAAAAAGACGCCCATCAAAATGAACGGAATCAGAGTGACGATAACCCCTTGCATGAGACCTTGCGCGGTCAATGCTTGAATTTTTTTCTCAACTTTTTGTCTTTCTCGAATCGTTAAGACAATAGTCTGGAAAGTTTCTGCCAAGTTACCACCGGTTTCTTTTAGAATGTTGATGGCAGTAACAAACATTTGTACGTCGGGGCGTGGAATACGTGTGCCCAGATCATTCAAGGCGCTTTCAAAACTATCACCCACTTGCATTTGATATAGAACTTGTGCGAATTCCTGACTGATAGGATTTCCCATGATCTCTACCACGCGCTTCATGGATTCTTGAGGGTTGGAGCCGGCTTTAATGCCGTTGGCCATAATAGTCAGGCCGTCCACCATCTGGTCGGTAAAACGAGAGCAGCGCTGCTCATAAGTCATTCTTACTAGCAAAAGAGGAAGCTGCCATCCGGCGACGGTTAAAGAAGCTCCGAAGATAAATCCCATCAAAACGCTGGGCCATAGCGCCAGGAACGCCAAAGCGCCGACGCCGAAGCTCATAAGTAGGATCATGATGGTGATCTTCTTTTCGTCCACTTCATTTCCCATTAAACGCAGAAGGCGGATCACTTCATCTCTTTGGCCTAAACTTCTTTTGTGAAGCCAGTCGATGGCTTTGTCCGCCCAAAGAATAACAATGGTGAACACACACACACCAAATAAGGGAATCATAATCCATTCGTTAAACAGGAAACTCATACACTATCCTGATTTCTTTACCGGAGCGACGCCGGGCATTTTGGGCATCGCTGCTGCGATAGGTGGTTTCTGAGCGGCCGGAGTGCCTGGGTTGTTCGCCGCAGGATCGTTGGCAAAGATCTCGCGAGGAATCACGACGCCCTTGTCGCTCAATTTTTGGATAAAACTTGGAATCGTACCAGTTGCCTGGAAGACACCTTGAATTTTTCTGTTCTTATCGTAACCGGTTTCTTTGAAGCGGAAGATTTCCGCCAAAGTCACCACATCACCCTGCATGCCCGCAACCTCAGTGATACTTAGGATCTTACGGCTACCATCGGACAGACGGGAGATCTGCACAATTAAGTTCACGGCGCCAGAAATCTGTTCGCGAATCGCACGAACTGGCAATTCCATTCCAGACATCATACAAAGAGTTTCTAGACGTGCAATACACTCGCGCGGGCTGTTTGCGTGAGTCGTTGTCATCGAACCATCGTGACCCGTGTTCATGGCCTGCAACATATCCAAAGCAGCGCCGTCACGGCACTCACCGACGATGATGCGGTCAGGACGCATACGCAGGGCATTTTTGATCAAATCACGAATGCTGACGGCGTTTGATCCTTCCATTGAAGGCGGCCGTGTTTCCAAACGAACGACGTGTTCCTGTTGCAGCTGCAGCTCGGCCGCGTCCTCGACGGTGATAACACGCTCATTAGATGGAATGAAGGAGGACAGCATATTAAGAAGTGAGGTTTTACCGGAACCGGTACCACCTGAGATAACCACATTCAAACCGTTCTCGACACAGATACGCAGAAAGTCGATCATGTTCTTGGTGACACTTCCGTAGTTGATATACTTTTCCGGAGTGATACCACCTTTTTTAAATTTACGAATTGTCAAAGCTGGACCGTCAATCGCCAAGGGCTCAATCACGGCATTCACACGCGAACCATCTTTTAAACGCGCATCCACGTACGGAGTGGAGTCATTGATCTGACGACCTAACGGCGTCACGATTCGTTCGATGATGCGACGAAGATGATCATTGGAAGTAAAAGTCACAGGACTGAGCTGAACCTTACCACTTTTTTCAATAAAGATTTTTCTATAGCCATTAACCATAATCTCGGACACATCTGCGTCAGCGAGCAGATCTTCCAAGGGACCCAGTCCCAAAGCTTCTTCCAAAACCTCTTTGATGATTTTAGAGCGTTCTTCACGGGCGGTATCAGGCGCTTCGCGATCGACAATCAGCGTGATTTCTCGCTTGGTCTTTTCGCGAATCTCTTTTTCTTTGCCTTCGTCTTGCTTGGTGTCCAGAAGAAGTTTTTTAAGATCGACGGTTCTGATCAACTCGTTGTGCACGCGAATTTTCAGAAGGGTGCGCGGGTCCATGCCATTGACTGGCAAAGCGGCTCCTCCCGCGGTGGCGCCTGGGTCTGCCGCCGGAGCTGGTTTCGGACGAGCAATCGATTTAAGTCTTTGTAGGATGCCGCCACTGAGTTTTCGAGCCACATCATAGTAGGCGGCCGTGATCGGGGCTTTAGGAGCTGCCAGAACGAAAGGAGTGTATTTTTGTAAAGCCATCATTGTAGTGGCTTCGTCCTGCGGAATAATTCCCAGGAAGGGCAACTGCAATTGATTCGAGATCGTCTGCGGAGACAGACCTGTCGGAGACGCCTTATTAATCACTAGTTGGAACATATCTTTCGGCAATGTTGCTGAAAGAAGTTCGTTGATGAGACGTTGTGTTTGTGTGACTACAAGAACTTCAGGGCTGGTCACGATCATAATTGCAGTGGCTTCCTGCAAAACAGCCATTTGGGCCGGGCCCAAATCAGTGCCGACGTCGACGACGACAAATTTAAATGCGCGAGAGAAAAATTCCAATAGCTTGCCCAGAAGATCTGGAGAGATAGAAAGAGATTCTTCAGGCCCACGGACCGCACCAACATAGGCAAGACCGGATTGGTGCATGGTTACCAACGAGTTCATCGGTTGAGAATTTAAAGAACCCTGAAAACTTGCGAGCTCTTTTAAAGTCTTCTGAGGCTTAATCCCCATAATGACGTTTTGATCGCCGACACTTTTGCTGTCGGCATCGATCAGAAGAACCTGAGAGCGGAGTTCATTCATGAGCGTGCAAGCAAAGTTAGCTGCAAAGACCGACTTACCAACGCCGCCTTTACCGCCAACCACTGCGATGAGATTACAATTCGGATTAATAGCCAATGCAGACCTCCAGTTCCTTTATCGGCTGGAATGGGAGGTCCGTTTACGAGATCTTAGTCGCGTAAACGGAACTTCTTCTTAATTTGCTCAGCGCCCGAGCTTGCAGAAGTTTTCACAATGGGTGTTACAAAGACCACGAACTGGCTTTGTTGCTTGATGAAGTCTTTAGATGCATAAAGGCTGATGATCGGGTTCTTTTGTCCAGCTGGACGATTGTAGCCTGTGGAAGTGGAGTTTCGGATCAGACCACCCACGGCAGCACTTTGACGGTCACGCACAGTCACCGTACTGGACATTTGGTTTTTACTCACAATCGGTGCACCCATCGGTGTATTACCCAATAAGCTGCTGACTTCGAAGCTCATATCCATTTTAACACTGCCGGATTTTTCACCCAAAAGCGAAGGCGTGATGGCCGTTACGATACCCACGGACGCAAAGGCTGTTCCTTGAGTTCCGTCTTTGCCGATCACCGGGTAAGGCTGGTCCGTGACTTGTTTGATTTCACCTTTTTTACCGTCTTCGACGATCAAGCTGGTGCTTTCCAAAACACGGGCATGTCCATGTTGTTTCGCCCAATTCAATTTCGGTAACAGATTTGAAACTGTTCCCGTGATCGACGCGATAACTCCACCAGGGCTGTCGCCACCAGTTTGGAAGGTCAATTGTGAATTATCGCCCAATTCAGGCGTGAATTGAAACTTAAAGGCTTTTGAATAGTCTTTGTTCAGCTCTACATAGTGGATCACCATCTGAATCATTTTTGCCGGAGGACGTGGTGCGGCCTCTTTGATCTGAATAAGGTTGATCACGCCATCATTCAAAGGACGACGTTTTTTGATCGGACCACCGTCTTCGGCGGCATCGATCACGATGTCGGGAAGATAGGTCTTCGCGATGATTTCAGCTCGTTTGGCCTCTTCGTCGCTGTTCGCCCAGCCTTGCAGAATGATTTTGTCATTCACGGCACGAACTTCGATTTCCGGGTTATTAATGTCACGTGCGATGAATTCGGCGATTTTCTTTTGCGCCAAAGGACTAAGGGTGACTAAAGACGAAGCTTGATCGCCGAATTGTTTTACAACGTTGAAGATGCGAGCAAGATCTTTTGGTAAAAGAATCTGACCATCCACAACCACTTTGTTGTTCACGATCTTGATATTGATACCTTCAATGTCGCCTAAAAGCGCGCGCATTTCGCGAACGACTTTATCGAGTTTACTTTTCTTAACGTCAATTCGGAATTCAGCCACAACCTTGCCATTGCGTTTATCGTGAATGGTCAATGTCGCAAAACCTTCCGCTTTCGGAGCGAAGCGAATAACATTCAGGTCTTTGGCGTAAGCGGCCGTGACCACACGGCGGAAGTCACCTTTAAACTCAATACTATCGGGAAGGGGCGGAAGCTTTTCGTCTTGTTCGATACCCAATGTTAGATTGATGAACTTACGAGAACGATACACACCGGTGCCTTCATCAGCAACCGCTGACGAGGGTTCCGCAATAAGTTCTTCCTGAGCCTCTGCTAACGGCCCAACGAAGAGACTTAACAGGAGTCCTGCGGTCATTAAATTTCGTCTCATATGTTCCCCCTTCGTTCCCCTGTGACCCATCTACAATGTTTGAAATCCGTTGGTGCGCGGTCTTTCTGACGGAGGCGCAGTTCTTTGTTGTACTGGTGGCGTGTAAACAGGTCTTTGCGGCACTGCTATAGGAGGAGCCTGTGCCGGAGTATCCATGGACACCACTGGTTTCCCTGCGACAGATTCCGCCGTCGAACTTGGCATGCGCGGAGGAACGGTTCTGTCGTTCGGATTTCTTAAAGCAAAGAAAATATTCCCTGGAGCTGTTGATAAAATGTAGAACAGATCCTGGGCTTCTTTCGGTGTTGCTTCCACCGTGATAGTTGTATACTTCGTGTCGCCTGTTAAAGCGATTTGCGTTAAGTTTTTTCCTGTCGAGTCTAACTCGAACATACGGGGAATATTGTTCATAACACTGACTCCCGTTGCCAAAACAACGACGTCCGAAAGCATTGTGAAAACTTCACGACGTTGGTTCACACCTTTACCACTATCAACAGCGGCAAAGATATCCACTCGGTCCCCGGGGCGAATTAATTTGGCAACCCCACGAACTTCGTCGACCGGAATTGCCACCGCACGTTTGCTGGGTGCGACTTGCAAGGCGATTCCCGTGTCTGGGCCCGGAGTCAGCAAGTTGTTTTTCACAACCATTTGACCTTTACGAATCGGTACCGCAGCCACGTTACCAATGATTTCATCAGGAATTGTGATGGCATCAGGCTGGATAAAGTCTGCTGGTAACTCTTTGGTTTCCACCATCGTGTCGTAGATGGTTTGCATTTCTGCAATATCTTCTTTGGCGACCACAACACGTTTTGTTGTACCGTAACGCTTGTCGTACTCCGCTTTCTTTTCTTGCGAATAGCTATACAGCAAGAAGGTGGCAAACACCCCTGCTGCAATCGAAAGCCAAAGATTTCGAGTTTCGTTAGATCCCATCACGTCCTACTTTCTATGAGCCGCCACACTTGGCATCCAAACAGATGCCATAGGCCGTCTTAATCCAGATAGGGTTGGCGCCAACAGATTGATTTCTTCCGTCGCCAAGGCCTCTGGTTTTTTCGTGATCACTCTTGCTGTCAAACACCGTTGCGCGAGTATCAAAATTCATAAAATCAATTAGGCGTGTGGAGGCAATCCACTTTTCGCCACTAACTTTTTCGGAAGTCGTTCCATGGAAGCGCATTCCGATGCCTTTAAAATTAAAGTCCGAGTTTCTAAAATATGTTAAGTTGGCGCGATGGCGAAAAGTTTCGAAGGCGTAGTTGCGTGCGGCGATGGAATTCAGAATACCTGTATGTATCGCTCCGAAAAAGCCCAATGAAAAATTTAAAAACAAAACAATAACGACGATAATAGGGATCATTTCAAAGACCGCCATGCCTTTTTCGTTATTGAGAGTTGAAGGGCGACGTTGTTTCTTTAACATCCGTTGTCCTCCATTGGTGTGTATTGGTTCTCTCCGACGCCGCCCAACACCTTGTAGCGTGAGTCGAGATTTAGAATGTTGGTGTAACGAGGCTTGATTTGTTGTTCCCAGCATTCCTTTTGCGTGGGCTCACGAATCAAAAGACCTGTTACTTTCGCTGAAAAGCCTTTGTCGGGGTCTTCAGCGGTCGAACCTAGAAAGGCAATTTTCATGTTTAAAATGCGCGTTTCAAAGTCAAAGCGTACACCGGTCTGAGGAACGCGATCCTCGGTGTATTTATAGTCGGAACTAAAGTCACTGCCATCCAAACCACTTCGGACATCCAAAGCACCTAGTTTGAACCAGTTGCTTTCGCCGGAGCTGTTGAAGAGCGGCTTCAGTGTCGGATTATTAATAAGTTCATTGAACTTATCTTTGGCAAGTTGCTGCTGTTTTGTTGGATCAACATGGCTGGCAGCGTGTGCTCTTGCCGCGGAAAAAGCGATATACTGAGCGATTTCAGCCATTGAAAGCGTGAAGTTGAGGGCAAAAAGAATAATGCACATGCCTGCGCACAACACGAGGGCAAAAATGAACTCAGCGGAAATCAATCCGCTTTCATTCTGCACTGGCTTAAGTATTCTTTGGAATGCCTTCATTCTCGTTTTTCCCTAACCGTTTGGATCAATAGTCAGTGAGCGATCGTATTGATTGGGGTGAGAGGTGCGCGCCTTATCCGGCGTTTCCCAGACTCCCGACTCAATCATTCCGGATACTTTTTCCCAGGGACCGCCGATCAGTTTTGCCAGGATCTTGCCTTCGCGCAGCTGATTGGTTCCCCAAATGAAAAAACCCACACCGACAACCATTAAAAGAACGGCTTCAATTACAAACTGACCTTTTCTGTTACGAAGAGGAGCGTGTTTCAATTGTCACCTGCCCATTGTACGTGGTTACCACCTTGCGGTTTGAATCCGTCGCCTGTTGCAAGCTGCTGTTCGATCCGAGCGCCTAACATCGGGCCCGAATTGCGAAATGCATTCCCTGGGGCTGATAAGAAAGCTTTCAGCCCAAAGAAGAACACGCAGAATAGTAACAGGACATACTCAACGGTCATTTAATCTCCCGATTAAACGCGGACTAACTATTCAACCGACATGATTGAATTAGATAGGTTACCGATTTTTTCTTCCATAGTTGTTCTGATCTTATCTTTGAACATAACAACAAGTGCCACGACAACCACAAGCAATAGGATGTACTCGGTCGCACCTTGACCTTGTTTGTTCTTTAAAAGATTTTTCGAAAAGTTTTTAAACTTCTTCATGGATGTTCCCCCCTTTCCATTAATATCGGCTAATTTTGGGATTCTCTTTAGAGGGAGCACGACAAAACGGTCCTGGAAACATGTCTCAATTCGGGAATGTATGGAAATTTCAAAAAAACTGAAAATAAAAGAAATTGGAAAAGTTTTGGACAGCGGGGTTTTGGCTGAGTTTCGCTTAGGACTTAAGTCGGAATGTTTAAACTTTTCACAGGACTTTGAGCGGGGATAAAGGGGCATTTCCCAAGCGGAAAGCCCCCAAAAAATTATTTGCAATCTACTTTGTCTGAGAAGTTTTTGCCCAAATCGGCGCCGTCAAATTTTCCCGTCACCTTTTTTTCTGTCAAAGTTCCTTTGCGCACAATCTTAGCACTTTTTTCAGCCCATTTTGCGCAAGCTTCAGCCGAATCCAACTTCTTTGTTTCGTCAGTAGGGTTTTTGCCATTGTAGGGTTTAAAAGCCTCTGTCTCTTTGCCGGGACATGCCTTGCGATCGATGCTGATGACACAGTCGCCAGCATAAGACATAGAGCTCATCAGTAACAAGGCTGCTACCAAAGCGGTTTTTTTCATTTGTTCTCCTTTGAAATTAGGCGGCGGAAAAGTCTTTTTCCGCGGCATTTTGTTTTGCTTCATTTTCATTATTAATTTTTTGACCGACAAGAATGTGCAGCTCTTTCATCATGCGATGAAGTTCCTCGGACTGCTTTTGCATTTCTTCAGAGGATGTTGATACCGAACCCATCGAGGTGGCGACAGTTTGTAAACTGCGATCGATCGTCGACAAGGCCTTGTTCATTTGCTCAATTCCCTGGGATTGTTCGTGGGACCCTTGCGCCACGGTTTGAATCAGTTCAGCAACTTTGTGGGAATTAGTGACGATGGCATTTAACGACTCTTCACTTTCGCCGGCTAAAGTTACACCCGTTTTACTTTTGTCAGTGGCCTCATTGATTAAGCCGCCAATTTCCTTGGCTGCATCAGCGCTTTTTTGCGCTAAAGCGCGAACGGCGTCGGCTACGACTGCGAATCCTTTGCCTTGTTCTCCGGCGCGTGCGGCTTCCACGGCAGCGTTAAGCGCCAATAAATTTGTTTGAAACGCAATATCGTCGATCAGATTCAGAATCTCCGCAATTTTTGACGAGCTTTTGGAAATCTCGCTCATTACTTGAATAAGTTCCTGAATCTTTATCTGTCCTTGTTGAACGGTGTTTTGCCCCTCTTTAGAGATTTCCGCCGCCTGACCCGAGTTCAGTGAGTTTTGGCGAACTGTGGCAGTCAGTTGTTCCATCGAGGCGACGATTTCTTCAAGAGAAGCGGCCGTCGAGGTTGAGTTGGAAGAAATCTGGTCGCTCGAGTCGACAAGTTCCGTCGCTCGAGAGCGAATTGTTTCCGCGCTGGTTTCTAAACCTTCGGCGACACTTTTCAAAGAGGATTGGATTTTTCGGATGTTCCAGATGGCCGCAGAAATTCCTAAGAGAATGCACAGACCGACAACGGAAATCAGTGTATACATTGTAACTTTAAATGTTTTAGCCACATTTTCGGCATTTTGGACTCCGACCATGTAGCTATCGTCGGAAAGCTTTTTCAGGGCATCATAGGCCTGTGTAAAAGCTTTCTGAGAGCTGCCAGCCAGGATCTGTTCGGCTTCGGTATGTTTTTCCTTGTCGATGGCTTCTTTGAATTTTTCGCTTTCCGCCTGATATTCGTCCCAGGCCGTTAAGAACAAATCGTAAGACTTGCGAAGCTCATCCGTCGTTAATAAAGGGTCCAGAACTTTGGAATAGATAGTGATATTGCCAAGCAAGCTATCCATTTCTTCAAGAACGAGTTTTCTTTCATCCGTGCTCTGAGTCGCCAGCAGATTGTATTCAAGTTTGCGATAGTTCACTAAGTTAAGATTGATATCGGCTGACTTGCTGACGGCGGGAAGCCATATTTCACCGATCTCATTGGTGACTCGATTTTGGTTACGCAGTCGATCCAGAGACAGAATATTTGTTACTAGGGCAATCAGAAGTAACAATCCGGTCACAAAAAGGAATCGGCTTCTTAAAGAGATGTGGTTCATGGGAAACCCTCCGGCAATTTTGTCGGAGGACAGCCGCCAAATAAAAAGTCCTAAGGATTACAAAAGAGCCTTTTCAGAAGGAATGCGAGGTAGAATAGACTTATCTATTAGTGAAACTTGTTTAGTTTTTAAGACCTTCGTTGGGGTGTCCCTATTGACGAAGGTCTTAAGACTCATTAGATTGACTTTAACGGGAGATTCTCAGCATGCCAAAACAACTAGTGTTTCTTTATGCCTTTTGCGTCGTGATTTTGTTTCTAGTAAACGTCGCAGTTTCTTAGTTCTTCATTGTATAGATATCAGGATAATTTCTTCCGACTTCTTCGGAATCCATTCCATATCCAACAACATAGCGATCATCGATAGTTTTTCCGATATAGTCTGCCTTGATTGGCAATTCGCGGCGTGCAGGTTTATCTAAAAGCGTGACGATCTTCAAAGAAGCTGGTGCTGAAGCAAAAAGGCGGCTTCTCAGGAAGCTCAATGTACGACCCGTATCGATAATTTCCTCAACAATCAAAACGTGTTTTCCGGCGATGTTCACAGAGATGTCTTTGACGATCTTAATCGCGCCACCTCTTTCAACAGCCTGAACGTGAACGAAGTCCACCTGTTGAGGAAGGTCCACTTTGCGCATAAGGTCTGCGGTGAAATGGACGGAGCCACGAAGAGGACAGATGAAAACCACATCCTTTCCATCGTAATCGCTTTCAATTTGTTGAGCTAAGCTTTCAACCAGCTCTGCGATTTCGTCACTAGTAAGGAAGGGAACCATCTGTTCTTTTAATTGTGCCATTTCATGCCTCGGTTACAAATCGATTGAAGTGATGCCAGCTGCTTGTGCCATTTTCAAATAGCGCAAGGCTTCGGGGTGTTGCGGATCCCGAATAAGAATATTCTCCCACTGTTCGGTGGCTTCAGCAATATTGTTTGAATTGTAATATATAGCACCAAGCTTTAGGCGAGCTGGAATTAAGTGCGGATACTCGCGAATCAGTGCTTTTAAGTCTTTGATGGCGCGATCATGCTGGCCCAATTGAACATGGACCTCTGCGATGCGCATCGTGACTTCCGCTTTTCTGCTGGAAAGTTTTTGCGCCTTAAGAAGTTGTTCAAGGGCTTCATTATAGCGTTTGTACTGATAATAAAGGTCCGCGAGTTCTTCGTGTTTGGAGGCAAGTTTTTCGTCAACGAAGGGATCTTGTTTGCCGGATTTCTTTTCTAGTTGCACTTGGGCATCTAAAAAAACCTGCTTCCCTTCATCGTACTTGCCAAGATCGTTTAAAATAATTGAAAGGCCAACGCTGGCATCGGTATATGTCGGATCAATTTCTAAAGCCCGTCTGAAGGTTTTGATCGCTTTGCTGAACTGACCCTTATCGTAAAAAATGGTCGCCAACATTTGATAAACTTCAGGATTACGAGTGTTTTGCAAAAGCATCTGATTCAAAATAGGCTCGGCCATTTTGTAGTTCCCGTTGATGAAGTACCCACGGGCTTCAGAAAGCATATCGTCGTGAAGAGCATTCATCACTCGATCTCCTTCGTTGCGGCTTTAAATTCTTTGCTATCAGGGAAGTCTTTGGCTAACAGGGCCTGATATTTTTTTGCTTTGGCAGAATCACCAATCTTTGCCGCACAAATCGCAGCGCGGGAAAGCGCTTTCGCGTCGAATCCCAAATTGCGATAGTTATTGTAAAGGCCCTCATAGCGGGAAAGCGCGCTGTCGAAAATTTTGCGTTTGAAATAAAAATCCGCAATATATTCTTCTTTTTCGGCCAGCATTTTGATGGCGGCGCTACGCTTTTCTTTGGCTTCGTTAGCATATTGAGAGTTCGGATATTTCTTAATAAGATCCGACAGATTGAGGATCGCATCATTTGCCAAAGTTAAATCACGATCAATGCTTGAAGGCAGTTGATTGTAATAGCTCATTCCAATGCGGAACTGCACATAGTCGGATTGAGGAACCGTGGGGTGCAGCTCTTTGAACATTTGGTATGCAACCTGAGCTTCTGCGTAGGATTCTTGCTTGAAGTAAACGTCAGCTATTGCTAATTCCGCTTTAGTTGCGAAGTTGCTGTAAGGGAACTTATTTTTAACTTCCGTATAACGACGGATAGCTTCTTCGTAGCGCTCGCCTTCGTCATATTCCTGGGCGATAGCAAAGGCTCCGTCCGGCGTGTCGGAGTTTTTCTCAGTAGTTGAACAGCCTGAAACTAGAAGTCCCAAGGCCGCGACGATAGTTATGACTCGGAGCGTTTTTAACATAGAAGTAAATCATATTTTGGTCCAGGTCCTGCTGTCAACGCGTCATCAGCACAGCGTCTTTTTTAATCCAACCCGTAAGTGATCCGGGATAGGTGACTTGCACCCAATCACCCTGAGTTTGACGGGCGACCACTTCCATGCCGCCAAATAGTTCGAGAATGGCGACTTGATTGTCCCCGGGCGCAGTTTGCAAAGAGACTTTTTCAGTGATGATGGTTCCTCGTAAAATCGTGGAATCATAGACTTTCAGCGCCAAAAGGCCTGTAAATATCACAAAACTCAGGGTCAAAAATGTGCTGACCAGGGGAAAGCTTGGGGCCGCCGCTTCTTCCTGCATCGCTTTTTTTCGACGCCCACCATAAGAAATCAATGTCCATCCCGCAGCAAAGAATGTGAGAGCGGACAAGATCAAATAGGCCGAAAGAGGAACGGGTTGAATTAACTTTGCGCGCACAGATTCGTAAGTCTGAATTTGGCGCGGGACTTCTTTAACACCAAGTTGTGACAGAACAAATTTCAGTCCCGCTTCTGCTGTCGATAGTTCAGGGTCTGACGCCAACGCTTTTCGTAGAAGACCGACCGCGAGTGGTTTCTTTCCAAGTTGAAACTCCGTTAAAGCCAGATTCGTCAATACGACGGCGTTATTGGGATCTTGGTCTAGGGCACGCGAGAAAGATTCGTGGGCTTTCGCGTAATCTTTCGCAAGATAGGATTGAGTTCCTTGTTGAAACAACTCTGCGGAAGTGCCCGTTTGCGCAAGACACAGAGCGGGCAAAATGAGTGACAGAAAGAACACAGAGAGCTTTTTTAAATTCGCCATAGCCTTCTCAGTTTACAGATAAAAGTCTTTCCGTGTCTACCACGTGTCTTGTCTTAGTCTGGGCCCGGGAGTATTCTAATTGGGCATTTCAATAACAAAGGACAGTCTGACAGGGCCGATTGTCACGAAAGGTATTATGAGTTCTCTTGTAGGTCATCAAATACAACAATCCGAAAAAGTGAAAACCATGGTTCATGATCTTGTGAGTGAAGTCACAAAATTGAACGCACAATTGACTGGCATTCGCGCGCCGATGGAAGAATTCAAAGATGCTGGAAAACAAAAATTTGATCTTGCCGGACAATTCCGTGGTCGACCTTTGCACTATCCCTATATGGGCACGGGTGCGGGACGCGGTCCCTATGTTGAGCTTGAAGACGGCAGCGTGAAATTGGATCTTATCAATGGAATCGGTATTCACTTGATGGGTCATGCCAATCCGCGAGTGATGGCCGCTGCGGTTCGCGGTTCTTTGGCGGATATTTTGACCCAAGGAAATCTTCAGCCGAATAACGAGTACCGTCTCTTCACTGAAAAACTTGTGAAAATTGCCAGCAAAAAAAGCCGCATGAAATATGCGTGGATTGCGACTTGCGGTACGATGGCGAATGAAAATGCCTTGAAACTTTCTCGTCAAAAAAATTCTCCGGCCCGATTTGTAATGGGCTTTAAGGACGCCTTTGCGGGCCGGTCCACAATGATGGCGGAGGTCACTGACAATCCCGCTTACAAACAAGGTCTGCCGGAATACAATGAAGTTCTTCGTGTGCCCTTCTATGACAAACGCGATCCGCGTTCTGGTGAAAAGGCGCTGAATGCGATGAAAGAACACGTAGCAAAACATGAAGGTAATATCTCTGTTTTTGGTTTTGAACCGATGTTGGGAGAAGGCGGATATCAAGCGGCTCCTCGTGACTTCTTTGTTCCGCTTCTTGAGTTCTGTAAGTCGAAAAATATCGCCATCTGGGCGGATGAAGTGCAGACATTCACTCGTACCGGTGAATATTTTGCATTTGAAACTTTGGATATTGGTCAATACATCGACATCTGTACCATTGCGAAAACAGCGCAAGTCGGTGCGACAATTTACACAGAAGAATACAATCCGAAGCCGGGTCTTATCGCGGGAACATTCTCGGGCTCGACACCGTCTCTATCTGTCGGCATGGAAATGTTAGACATGTTGGCCGAAGGCTACTTGGGTCCAGATGGTCGCATCAACCAGATTCACCGCCGCTTCATTGATGGTATCAATCGTTTGAACGAAACCACTTGCAAAGGCATCGCACAAGATGCTGGTGGAATGGGATTGATGGTTGCTTTCACACCGCTAGATGGAAAGAAAGAAACGGTCAACGCCTTCCTGAACAAGCTTTATGCGAACGGTGTTATTGCCTTCCCATGCGGTAAAGATCCTGTGCGCGCGCGCTTCTTGATTCCTGCAATCATTCAGGATGCGGATATCGACATCGCCCTGCAGATGATTGAAAAGACTTTGCTTGAAGGAGTCTAGTTGGACTTTATCGAAGCTTGTCGCCAACTGATTGCAATCGATAGCACACCCACTCATGGCAATAGAGATCTTGCTAAGTGGGTGGCTGCTTTTTGTCGCCAAAAAGGTTTACATGTTGAAGAACAAGAAGAAATTGTCGGCGACTTGCTTCAGGTAAACGTTATCGCTCGTCCCTTTGCGGAAAGGCCCGATGCCGAATTCCTTTTGCAAACGCATTTAGACACCGTCGATCCGGGACCTTTTTCGTTGTGGACAGAGACGGGCGCCAATCCCTTCGACGCGCACATCATCGAGGGAAAAATTTATGGCCTTGGTGCGGCTGATGTGAAGTTGGACTTCTTGTGTAAGCTGGAAGCGATGGCTTCTTTCGTAAATCAGAAAAGCTGGAGTCTGCCGCCAGTGCTTGTTGGCACTTTTGGTGAAGAATCCGGCATGCAAGGCGCACTTAAGCTGATTCGCAAAAACAAGATCGCCGCCAAAATGGCTTTGATCGGTGAGCCGAGTGATCTTCAGGTGATTAACGCGGCGAAAGGTTATGCCAGCGTGGAAATCCGTGTGCCGTTTTCTGACGAAGAAATGCACTATCGTCAAGAGCACAATCTGCGCGAAAGTACCTCGACGCAGTCAAAGCTGTTTCGTGGAAAAGCCGCGCACTCGTCGACGCCGCATTTGGGTGAAAGCGCTATTACCAAAATGTTAGAGTATCTTATGATGCTTCCCGATACGGTGAACATCATGGAGATGGATGGTGGCAATAATTTTAACACCATCCCCAGCCATGCCTTTTTAGAGATCGACATGGTTACTATGATCAAAAATCCGATCTCTAAAAAGATTTCTAACATTTATCGCGCGGTCAAAGAGCTTGAACTTGAGTTCTTGGATTACAAAGACAATGATTTTCACCCAAGTACTCCCACTTTGAACATTGGCTTGATAAGAACGAATGAAGACGATGTTCAGATTTCGGGGACTTGTCGTATTCCGCCGGTCATCACGCATGAAATTTATGAGGGCTGGATGGATCGTCTGCGCAAAGTATGTGAGCATAATGGCGCCAGTTTTCGTGTGAATGATTATAAAAAACCCTTTCGGACTGAAGTGAATTCCATTTTGGTAAAGGGGTGCTTGGATGAACTTCGAGCGATGGGGTTGAGTGACCGTCCCATCACGCAAGCTTCGACGAACGAAGCCAGTATTTTTTCGCGTATCGGAGTCGACTGTGTGTGCTTTGGCCCCGGCAAACGGGAAGGCAATGTCCACACGACACAAGAACATGTGGCTTTGGAGGATCTTGATAAAGCCATCGGTTTTTATAAAAGGGTCATCGAAAGGTTTTGTGTATGAGTTTTATAATTCGGCCCGTGCAGTATGATGACTTGGGTCAACTGGTGGACCTGGCGAAACAGTTTAATCTTCTGAATCTGCCTGGCGACAAAAAAGTCATTGGGGAAAAGATCGAACGCAGCCAGGAATCTTTTGCGGGAAAATTGCCAAAAAATAAAGCGGAATACCTATTCGTAGTCGAAGACGTCGAAGAAAAGCTTGTGGTCGGCAGTTCACTTGTCATCGCCAAGCATGGATCTGAAGAAGTTCCTCACAGCTTTTTTAAAATTTTGAAGCGTGATCATTTTTCTCAGGATTTAGGAATCGGCTTTATTCATCAAGTTTTGCGCTTTCAGTTGGACTTTGATGGCCCAACAGAAATCGGAGGACTTCTTGTCGATAAAACCTATCGTCGTCGTCCGGAAAAACTAGGGAAACAAATCAGTCTTTCGCGTTTCCTGTACATGGGGCTGCATCGGGATCGATTCGAAGATCGTGTTCTGTGTGAACTGACGCCTCCTTTGACGGATGAAGGTCGCAGCGAGTTCTGGGAGGCATTGGGTCGCCGCTTCACCGGTCTTCCCTACCAGGAAGCCGATCTGTTAAGTCAGTCGCACAAGGAATTTATTGAAAGTCTTTTCCCACAGGACGACATCTATCTGGCATTACTGGATGCCAAGGCACGCTTGGTTTTGGGTCGCGTCGGCGAGGCGACGAAACCTGCGCAGCATCTTTTGGAAAGTATAGGTTTTAACTATTTGGACGAAGTGGATCCATTTGATGGCGGTCCTCATTATGGCGCAAGTACTGAAGAAATTCTGCCCATTAAATATGGTCGACGTTTAAAAGTGACTGAATTTAAAGATGCTTCTTATAAAGAACAGAACCTTGTGGCTACAACCAGCGATGACTTCAAAGCCTGCCTGGCTTCGGTCGATATCCGTGGTGACGAAATAGCCATTGCGCCGATCTCACGACAGCTTTTAGGTGTCGACATCGGCGAAGAAGTTTATGCAGCTCCATTTAATTATAACAGAGGGAAATAGAAAATGAACACCACCCTATTTGAAGTGAAATACAAAGGTGATTTTATCAATAACCGCTTCGTCCCGGTGACGAAAGGTGATGGAGAGTTTAAAGATATCAGTCCTTCCGATTTAAACGATCTTGTGATGACCGTGCCATTTAAGCACGACCACATTGATGAAGCTTGTGTGGCGGCAAAGAAAGCTTACCCGGCTTGGGCGATGCTTTCGATGAATGAAAGAAAAAGCTATTTAATGCGCCTGAAAGAATTGTTTGATGCGCATGCCGAACAAATGGCTCAGATTATCTCTCGCGATACGGGAAAACCTGCTTGGGAAGCGATGACAGAAGCGAAGGCTTTGGGTTCTAAAATCGATATTACTTTGAATCACTCATTGGCACTCATTGCCGAAGAAAGAATTCCGAACGCTCTTCCTCAGGTCGAAGGGGTGATCCGTTACCGTTCGCGTGGGGTCATGGCGGTTGTTGGTCCTTTTAACTTCCCGGCGCACTTGCCAAATGGTCACATAGTTCCTGCGCTTATTGCCGGGAATACGGTTGTCTTTAAGCCTTCTGAGCAAACTCCGGCAGTGGGCCAGTTTATGGCCGAGATGTTTGAAAAGGCGCAGTTCCCGCCAGGTGTTTTCAATCTGGTGCAAGGTGATGGAGCTTCTGGAGGACGTTTAGTCGCGAATGAGCACGTCGACGGCATTCTTTTCACGGGCTCTTATGAGGTCGGTTTAAAAATTAAACAGGAAACCCTGACGCATTACTGGAAAATTTTAGCTCTTGAAATGGGCGGCAAAAATGCGACCGTAGTTTGGGAAGATGCGGATCTTGATAAAGCGGTTTATGAAAGCTTGGTTGGAGCCTACATGACGGCCGGTCAGCGTTGTTCTTGTACCAGCCGCATCGTTCTTCATCCCAAAATCGCCGAGGAGTTTACCGAAAGATTCTATCAAGCGGCAAAAAAGCTGACGATCGGACACTGGAAAGAAAATACTTTCATGGGCCCTTTGATCAACGCCGCCGCGGTGGAAAAGTATGTGCGTTTCCAAGAGATTGCCAATCGCGAAAATGCGGAAAGCCTGATGCGTGGCAAGCTTTTGGATTTGAAGCATAAGGGTTATTACGTGACTCCAAGTATTCATTTAGTGAAGAAGTTTGACGCTAACAGTGTTTATCAAAAAAGCGAAATTTTCGGACCGAACGTCGCGATTTATCAGACCGACGACTGGAATCATGCCATGGAAATCGTGAACTCTATCGGCTACGGCCTGGTGATGGCGCTATTTACGAAAGACAAGGCTCTTTATGAAGACGCTTTGTTTAAGGCGCGAGTCGGATTGTTGAACTGGAATCGCACCACAAATGGGGCGAGTTCGCGTTTGCCATTCGGTGGTTTTGGCAAGTCGGGGAACGACAGACCTTCAGCGCACTTCGCAATTCAATACTGCACGATGCCGGTAGCCAGTCTTGAGGACCCTACGGCGTTTGATCCGACAAAAGTTTTGCCGGGTATGAATTTGGATATGAGATAATGAAAAAAACAATTCTGGTTTTCAGTTTGGCGATGGTGGCTTTGATGATCGCCCTCGGTGGCGGTCTGGCCTATGTCAGCTATGATTTTTTGAATACGCCCCCAAGCACGACACCTTCAGATGTTGTCTACGAGGTCAGTCAGGGCTCGGGCTTTAATACAATTGCTAACGATCTGGAAAGAAAGGGCATTGTTCGCAATGGATTATTCTTTTCAATCTATGCGCGTTTCAAAGGAGATCGCTCAAAATTGAAGGTCGGCGAGTATCTTCTGCGCACGAATATGCGACCCGCAGAAGTTTTGGCGACGATCACTTCCGGCAAAAGCATCGCTCGCAGCTTCACCGTCAGTGAAGGACTGAGCACTTACGAAATTGCCGATCTTTATGAAAAGCAGGGTTTCGGCACAGCCGCCGAATTCATGGCTTTAATTCGCGATCCTGCTTTTGTAAAAAGTCTTTTAAGCGAAAGCCAGGAAAGTTTGGAAGGTTATCTTTTTCCAGAGACCTATATGCTGACAAAGTACACGGACGCCCGTGCACTTATCACCAACATGGTCAAAAGATTCCTTTATGTATATGAAGAGGTTTTGCCGTTAGCGACAACGATGGGTTGGAAGCGCCATCAAGTCGTGACCTTAGCAAGTATCATCGAAAAAGAGACGGGGGCACCTGAAGAACGCCCGTTGATTTCCTCGGTGTTCCACAATCGCTTGTTGAAAAAGATGCGTTTGCAGACGGACCCAACGGTGATTTATGGCAAAGCCGAGCGCACAGGTAAAATCGAAATTAACATCACGCGAGCTGATCTGACCACGCCGACGCGATATAATACTTATGTGATTTATGGATTGCCCCCGGGGCCAATTGCCAACCCAGGCCGAGAGGCCTTGTTGGCGGCGGTGAGGCCTGAAACTAGCGACTATCTTTTCTTCGTGAGCCAGAATGATGGCACACATGTATTTTCTTCCGATTATAAGGGGCACTCTGCGGCCGTTCAAAAATTTCAATTAGACCGAAAAGCTCGCGAAGGAAAATCTTGGAGAGATTTGAAAAAACGAGAGCTGAATCCGGCCAAAAACTAATCTTAGTTTTAAAGAATGACTCATCCGTAATAGAACATCGCCTTACGCAGTTTGACCAGTCTGCGTAGGGACTGTATCTCTTGAGCATGTCAGATAATGCAAATCACGGCCCGCTGGAATTAGAAGTGCGCCGTATTGACCTTCTCTACAAGCAGAATATTGCCGGAATGCTGGCGATATTCTTTAATACGATTGCTTTCACCGCCGTTGCGTGGAGAACCGTGCCGACGGCATTTCTCATCACTTGGTTTTTCATTCTGAATATCTCGGCCATCGTACGATTTTTAGCTTATTATCGTTGGCTGCGCGTGCGCAACTCCATTCGTAGTTTCGAAGAGACACGCCTTTGGTGGTACTTCATGTACACGTCGCTCTTTATCTCAGGCTGTGGCTGGGGTTCCATCGGCTTGATTTCTCATACGGGATCTTTGCAGCAGCAGGTTCTGACGGCTCTTCTGATTTCATGTATGGTCGCGGGTGCCTTGGTCACTTATGTCTCTTCTCGTTTGGCCATGGCCTGTGTGATTGTGCCCTCGATGGTTTTATGGGGGATCGGAACATTTATTTCCGGTACGGATTTTTCGACGCTCATGGGTTTTTTAATCATTCTTTATTCGGGCCTTTTGGTGCTCATCGGGAAGAACCTGAATCTCGCTGTGATGAAATCGCTTTCTGCGGACGTTCTTCGCAAAGAGCGTGATTTGCACGAAGCGGCGAATCGGGCGAAATCTGTTTTTCTGGCCAACGCAAGTCACGAGATCCGCACGCCCATTTCTGCGATTTTAGGATTTTCTGAAGCGCTATTACGCAGCGGAACCTTAAGCGATCAGAATTTTCGCGATGTCGAGGCGATACATCGACAAGGCAACTACATGGTGTCTTTGGTTAATGATCTTCTTGATCTATCGAAAATCGAAACCAATCGTCTTTATATTCAAAAAGCTCCGATGTCGCCGATGGCGGAAATAGATGAATCGCTTTCTGTAATACGGCCGGCCGCGGATGAAAAACGTATCGATGTTCGCGTGAAATACTTAAGCTTGATTCCCGAGTCTGTTATGGCCGACTCGGTTCGCTTCCGACAGGTGCTTATCAACCTGCTGACTAATGCGGTGAAGTTTACGGCGCAGGGCTCAGTGCAAATTCTGGTTTTGTACTCTACAGACGTTAATCAAAAGGGGACACTCAGCATCACCGTCTCAGATACGGGTTTGGGCATGGATCGTCTGACACAGCAGAATCTATTTCAGCCGTTCGTGCGCGGTGAACATCCGGACGTGCAGCGGGTGCAGGGGTCCGGCCTTGGCTTGGCATTGTCTTTAAGCCTTATGAAAATGATGGGTGGCGATCTTCGTCTGATTTCTTCCATACTAGGACACGGGACTTCTTTTGAGATGCTGTTGCATTTAGAAGATGCGGGGCAACTACGCCTAGTAAAGCCGGATTCGTCTCGTATGGTCTTTCAAGAAAAGATAAAGGTGGCAAAAGAAGTTGAATTTCTGAAAGGTCGGCGCGTTCTTGTTGTGGACGACTCGGTGGATCTACGTGCTTTGATGAAAAGGTTCTTAAGTCGCTCCGGGGCGGAAGTGGAGACGGCTGAAAATGGCGCTCAAGCCGTTGAGTATGCGTTGAATAAGGCCTTCGACGTGATCCTGATGGATATTAAGATGCCTGTCATGGATGGATATCGCGCGACATCCTTATTGCGTGAAAAAGGCTACCGTCACCCCATTGTGGCGTTGACCGCGCAAGCCAGTGTTGACGGGCAACAAAAGTCATTTGAACTGGGCTTTGATGGATATTTAAGTAAACCCGTCGACATGAATCTTCTCACCGAAATTTTGCGCCGGTCAGAAATCATCAATTGATTATTTTGTTTCGAAACCTTCAGGCGCCGTCACGCGGTCAAATGACTTTGTATTAGGATTGTAGCGGAAGATATTCAGTCTCGGCACCATTTGATCGTCATAAGTGGGCGCGACGATCTCTAAGCTTCCATCCTTGTCGACATCGGTCAAAGCCAGATTTGTTGCATTTCCTTTATAAAGAAAATAACCGTCGCGAGCTTCGAACAGGGGAAGTTTCGCGATAAGAGTTAACTCGCCCCCATCCCCCTGCGAAAAGACTTCAACACTTAAAGAGTTTTTACTCTGAATCTTCAGAACGGTAACGCGTGGGCCATCGGGTGAAAGCGAACCGCTGACTTTAGCAAGGATGTTGCGCTCGGAAGAAACAAAAGCTTCTTTTACTTTTCCGCGCAACGAAGGGACCACAGCCACAGTCACCAAAACCATCGCGACCAGGGCCAAAACGGCCATCATGACCAGTTCTTTCTTTTTGAATGTCGTATCAGAGGAAGTCATCTTTAAAGTCTGCCACAAAAGTCATTGAATGAAGAAGCAGAAAAGGCATAAGATTCTACTGCTTTCCAGCCTTTGACCGAGGAGTTAATGTGGCACAGTTGATTGTTTCTAAATTTGGCGGAACTTCAATGGGAGACGCGGAGTGCATGCTTCGTAGTGCGGAAGTCAGCTTTCGCCAAGGATCTAGTCTTATCGCGGTTTCCGCGACCTCTGGTACTACCAATGATTTGATATCTCTAGGTAAGAATGCGGAATCCCAGGGCTGGGAAGAGGCAGAAAAGATCATTTCAAAAATTCAGGAAAAACACATCAAAATCGCCAAAGATCTGAAGATCTCTGAAGCTTCTCAAAAGAAGCTGGAAACGCTTTTTGAGGAAATGAATTCCATTGCCAAAGGGGTGCATCTGTTGCGTGACTGCTCGGTAAAAGCGATGGATACCCTGATGAGCTTAGGCGAAAGAATGTCGTCAGTCCTTTTTGCTGAGGCGATGTCTCAGGTCCTAAAAAAACACGTGTCTACGAAAACGGCCGAACTTTTTGATGTTCGTCAGGTTCTGCGTACCGATGACTCTTTTGGTAAGGCAAAACCATTGACGTCAGAGATCGCGGCGCTTTGCCAAAAACACCTGGGATTCTTGCGACAGGGTGAAAAAGTCGTCGTGACCCAGGGTTATATCGGCATGACCGAAGAGGGCATGACGACCACGTTGGGACGCGGAGGCAGTGACTATTCGGCGGCTATTTTAGCCGAAGGTGTCTCAGCGGATGTTTTGGAAATTTGGACCGACGTAGCGGGTATTGCAACAACGGATCCACGTATCTGTCCAAAGGCGAAGCCTATCAGCGAGATTTCCTTTAAGGAAGCTTCCGAGCTAGCAACTTTCGGCGCAAAAGTTTTGCATCCGGCAACTCTTTTGCCGGCAATTCGTAAAAATATTCCGGTTTTTGTAGGCTCAAGCTTTGACTCTCAGGCGCGTGGCACTTGGGTTCGCAAAGATGTGAAAGATCTGCCATTAATTCGGGCGATGGCCTTAAGAAAAAAGCAAATTCTTGTGACCTTGTCGACGCCGGAAATGTTGCATGCCCACGGCTTCTTGTTTCAGATTTTTAAAATTTTTAATGACCACAAAGTCAGTATTGACGCTATTACCACGTCTGAAATTTCAGTCAGTGTGACGTTGGATGACTCAACTCTTCTGAATAAAAAGTTGATCGCGGATCTGGCGCAGATTGCGGATGTGCAGGTCGAAGAAAATCTGACGTTGGTATCTTTGATCGGCAACAACATCAACCACACCCCGGGCTTGGGTAAAATTATTTTCGATGCGATTTCTGATATCAATGTGCGCATGATTTGTCTGGGTGCCAGCAAACACAACTTCTGCTTCTTGGTAAACGAAGAACAAAGCACAGATGCGATTCGCCGCTTGCACGAAACTTTTATTGAAGCCGGAACGGAAGAGATGGCCTAATGGAAAAAGCAGAATTTTACCAACTGATCGAGTCTCGCAAATCAATTCGTAAATTTAAAGCCCAGTCCGTGCCCAAAGAAATCATCGAAAAGGTTTTGTTGGCAGGTATGCATGCGCCGTCGGGAAAGAATCGTCAAAACTGGCGGTTTTTCGTTGTGACTGGCAAAAAACGCGATGAATATCTGGCGTATTCACAAAAATCCTGGTTGGGAATCAAAGACATTCTTTCTCAACGATTGAAGCCTTCTTTGTATCAGTTTACAGAAAGATTTTTTTATACTTTAGGCGATGCGCCGGTCATTATCTTCGCCTACTCTCACAACGACGCTGAAGAACGCTACCATACAAGCATCGGCTCTGTGTATATGGCTGTGGAAAACATGAATCTAGCCTGTCTGGTGGAAGGCTTAGGTTCCTGCACTATGGGTGCTCCGCTAGAAATCAAAGAAGATGTGGATAAATTTTTAGGTGTGGATAAACTTCCGGAATACCAGCGAGGCGAGCTAGAACTTCTTTGTGCGATGGTGTGTGGTTATCCCGATCATAATCCACCGAAAGCCCCGCGCCAGATGGAAGGCCGAGTGACTTGGCTTGAGTAGGAAATTCGATTTTTCATCTCACCTCACCATTCCTTAAGTGAATGAAAGGGCCTCTTTAGAGGCTTTTTCTTTTTGCACTCTTGCTGTCAGATCCAATACGTTCGTTATGAACTTCTAAACCCATGAAATAAGGTCATTTTTTAAAAACTCCAGTACCTTTTTCATTACGATTTTGCTATATCCGTCGACCTATGAATCCAGTTCAAGCTCTTAAGACGAACCCTTTTGTCCTTGCCCCTATGGCGGGCATCACGGATCACGCCTTCCGCACATTCATGAAAAAACTTGATACCAGTGTCGTTGTTACGGAATTGGTGAGTGCCAACGGGATCGAATACAAGTCAGAGCGAACGATGGATCTGATGAGTTTTGATGAATCACAAAGACCTATTGGCATCCAACTTTTCGGTGAGGAGCCTGAGGTCATCGCTCGCGCGGCACAGGTTGCGGAAGCCGAAGGGTGCGATTTTGTCGACTTGAACTTTGGTTGTCCTGTTCCCAAGGTGGTTAAAAAAGGCGCTGGCTCTGCCATGCTCAAAGATCCGGTCCAACTTCAGAAGGTTTTGGCGGCAGTTAAATCCGCAATTAAAATTCCACTGACAATCAAAATTCGCACGGGCTGGGACGCGAACACTCGGAATGCTATTGAAGTTTGCAATATCGCCTATAACGAAGGCGTCGAATGGGTGGCCATTCATGGTCGAACTCGCGCACAGGGCTATTCGGGTCTGGCGGACTGGGATTTCATCACAGAAGTTAAAAATCAGGCAAAGCTTCCCATTTTAGGAAATGGAGACATCCTCACACCTCGTCAGGCTAACTTAAGACTAGAGCAGTCGGGCTGTGACGGCGTTATGATTGGTCGTGGATGCCTTAAAAATCCGTTTATTTTCATGGATGCGCTTTCAATGTGGCGCGGAGAACCGGCTAAGAACGTCAAACGTGACTTTGTAAGTTTATTTCAGGGTCTAGAACGTGAGATTGTGGCGCATTGTGATGCACACATCACGGGGATTCAATTGAGAAAGTTTGCAGCTTGGTTCTCAACAGGTTATCCTGGGGCCGCACAGTTCAGAAAGAATCTTTTCCAATCCAAAAGCAACGAAGAGATCATGACCTTGGCAAACGAGTTCTTCGCGGGTATCGGCGAGACCGAACAAGAAGATCAAAGCCAAGACGAGTTCCTCATGGGGGGACACGGGTAGCCGTGAGCCTGACAAAAAACTGGCGTGCGAATTTATAAATTTAGATTTAGTGTTTTGAAGTTTTAAGACAGAAACGAAGGGTGAATATGGTTCAAGATCCAAAGAAAATTAGAAATATCGCAATCATCGCACACGTCGACCACGGAAAGACGACGCTTGTTGACCACTTGATTAAACAAGCAGGTACTTTCCGTGAAAACGAACACGTTGAAGAACGTTTGATGGACTCCATGGATCTTGAAAGAGAACGTGGTATCACGATCGCGGCAAAAAATGCTTCGTTCATGTACAAAGACATCAAAGTGAATATCGTAGATACACCGGGACATAGTGACTTCGGTGGTGAGGTTGAGCGTATCTTGAACATGGTGGATGGTTGTATCCTTCTTTGCGATGCTTCTGAAGGTCCACTTCCGCAAACTCGTTTCGTATTAAAAAAAGCTCTTGAGGGCGGCAAAAAAGTTATCGTTTGTATTAACAAAATTGACCGTGCCGATGCTCGTATTCAGGAAGTTCATAACGAACTTTTCGATTTGTTCATCGATCTTGATGCAACAGAAGAGCAATGTGACTTCCACACTGTTTACGCGATCGCGCGTGAAGGTATGGCGACTCTGGATCCAAAAGTGAACACAGGCTCTTTGGAAGTTCTTTACGATGCTATCGTGAATCTAGTTCCGCCGCCAAAAATTGAAGAAAACGCACCGCTTCAGGTGATGGTTTCCAACATTTCTTACAATGATTACGTAGGTCGTTTGGCGATTGGCCGTATGCGAGCTGGCACGATCAAAGTGGGCGATGAAGTTCTTTGTGTTCAGGCGAATGCGCAAAAGAAAGTGAAAGTTTCCGCTCTATTCCAGTACAAGGTGAACTCGCAAGTTCCAGCGCAAGAGGTTGGCGCAGGTGACATCGTCGTTATCGCCGGGATGGAAGATTTCACGATCGGTGACACCATCACTTCTGCTTTAGATCCTCGTCCTCTTGAGCGTATTCGCGTGGAAGAGCCGACAGTAGGTATGGTGTTCTCGGTGAACAACGGACCTTTTGCAGGTTTGGATGGAAAGAACGTAACATCTCGTAAAATTCTTGAGCGTCTTGAAAGAGAGCTTTTGTACAACGTGGCGATTCGCGTGGAAAAAACAGACAGCACGGACGCATTCAAAGTTGTCGGTCGTGGTGAATTGCAATTGGGCGTTTTGATCGAACAAATGCGCCGTGAAAATTTCGAACTTCTGGTTTCTAAACCGACCGTTGTCTTTAAGGAAGAAAACGGTAAGAAGTTAGAGCCAATGGAAATCGCGGTCATCGATATCGAAGACAGCTTCGTCGGTGCGGTTACGGAAAAACTTGGTAAACGTAAAGGTGTGATGACGAACATGGTTCAAAAAGGATCAGGTCGTACGCGTCTTGAGTTCCGCATTCCTTCACGCGGTTTGATCGGTTACCGTTCTGACTTCTTGACTGACACTCGTGGTACGGGTCTTTTGAATACTCAATTTGACGGTTGGGATGACTACCGTGGTGAAATCGAACACCGTATGAACGGCGCAATGATTTCTGACCGCAAAGGCCAGGCAACGGCTTACGCGATCTGGAATCTTCAAGAACGCGGTATCATGATGGTTGAGCACGGTGACGATGTGTACGAAGGCATGATCGTTGGCGAGCACGCCAAAGAGAATGATCTAGAAGTAAACATCACTCGCGAGAAAAAATTGACGAACGTACGTGCTTCAGGTTCTGATGAAGCTATCCGTCTAGTTCCAGTTAAGAAAATGACTTTGGAAAGAGCGATGGAATGGATTAAAGATTCAGAGTTGATTGAGGTCACTCCGAAGAATATCCGTCTTCGTTTGAAAGAACTAGACCCACACAAACGTGCAAGAGCAGCGAAGGAATAATGAGTACGAACGTCGCCATTGAAATCAAAGATTTAACCAAAAAATACGACGATAAAGTCGCTGTCGATGGAATAAATCTAGAGATTTACAAAGGCGAATGTTTTGGTCTCTTAGGTCCCAACGGGGCGGGCAAATCGACAACCATGAAAATGATGTATTGCTCGGCCCTCGTTACCAGCGGGGAGCTTTACGTCCTCGGTCTTAATGTCAAAAAGAACTATCGCGAAATTAAAAATCGCATTGGGGTCGTCCCGCAAGAGGACGGCCTTGATCCCGACTTCACCGTTCTTGAAAATCTTCTTGTCTACGCCAGTTATCATAAAATTCCCAAAGCAGAGGCGGAGCTTCGTTCTCAGGCTTTATTGAGACTTATGAAGTTGGAAGAATATCAGGACCGCTCTGTCGAGACTTTAAGTGGCGGCATGAAAAGACGCTTGGCCATCGCTCGTGGTCTGATCAATTCTCCTGAAGTCATTTTTTTGGATGAACCTACGACGGGTTTAGACCCTCAGGCGCGTATCTGGATTTGGGATTTCTTTAAGCATCTTAAGTCAGAAAAAAGCACTTTGATTTTAACGACGCATTATATGGAAGAAGCAGAGCAGATGTGTGACCGCGTCGCTATCATCGATAACGGCCGCATTCTGACAGTGGGAAAACCACGGGATCTGATAAACGAACTTATTGGTAAAGAAGTTGTCGAGTTCGACACCAACCCCGTCGATTTGAACTATTACCTTGGGCGATTGCGAGCAGAGGGTTTTGCGTATCAGGTCATCAAAGACACGGTCTCTGTGCTGGTCAAAGAAAATCAAGAGGGTCGACGTGTTGTTGACCTTATCGCTAGTGACAAAATCTATATTCGTAAGCCCACCTTAAATGACGTATTCTTGAAACTTGCTGGTCATCAGTTGAGGGACGAGTAATGAAGTTCAAAGAATACTTTACTATGCCCAAAGTGAACAGTGGCGCATTTCAGGTGTGGTCTCGAAACTTTCTTTATTTCAAGAAGACCTGGTTGGTGTCGTTATTCTGGATTGTTCTTGAGCCCGTGATTTATCTGGGAGCAATGGGTTTCGGTCTGGGCGCCTTTGTGAACAACATGGGCGGTATGTCGTACATCGAATTTTTCTTTCCTGCACTTTTAGCCACCACGGCTATGATGGTCGCATTTTTCGAAGGCACTTACGCCAACTACTCTAAACTGACACATCAAAAAACTTACGCAACGATCATGCTTACGCGCGTGGGACCTGAAGAAATTGTGGCCGGTGAACTTCTTTGGGCGGCAACTAAAGGTTTTTTAGGCGTGATGGGTGTCACCATCGTCGCTATGTTTTTCGGTTTGATTGATACGTATCGAATTATCTTTGTCTTGCCTGTGTTATTTCTGCTGTCGGGATTATTTTCTTGTATCGGTATGATTCTGACTTCTTGGGCAAGAAACTATGACTCTTTTATTTATTCTACATCGGGCTTGATTGTGCCCATGAGCCTGCTTAGCGGGACGTACTTTCCCTTAGAGCAATTGCCAACGGCTCTTCGCTATATCGCCTATCTGTTTCCGCTGACACATGCGGTGGCGGCCGTGCGTACGATTTTGCATCAGGGATTCAACGTCTGGGTTCTTGTACATATTCTGATCCTGCTTTTAGCCACTTGGATCTGTATGAACATTTCTTTTGTTCGTATTAGAAAGAAATTACTAAAATAATCTTATTCGATCGAAGTGACTTTAATGCCGTGTTTTTTAAGAAGCTCGGCAAATACGCCGTCGCCTTCTACAAGCTTTCCCGAAAAAGAGCCATCGTAGATCTTGCCAGCCCCGCACATAGGGGATTTTGATTTAAGTAAGGCTTCCGTGGCGCCGCATAGTTGCACGAGTCTTAAGGCTTCTAAGGCACCTTGTGCATATTGAGCACTGACGTCAGCACCCGTATCTGTCAGAACCTGAGTACCCACTCTTTCTGCCGGTGGCCGAGGCGTGGAAAGACCACCAAGCTGTTCGGGACACACGGGAATGGCCTCGCCATTTTTAACCATCTCTTCAATGGCAGGCCGACTTTGCGCCTTGCAGTCATAACGACAATGAACACCAGAAAGGCAGGCGGACACTACTTTCATTGTACAACTTCCTCTTCAAGTTCAGCATTTTCTAGGTCCTGCAATGTCGGAACTTCATCCGTGGCGGCGTTGAGTTCTTCCGGCGGAGGCTCGGGTTGGAAAAAGTAAGATAATTGATAAGTAGCCGCATCGTATTCTTCTTGGGTAATACGATGGTATTGGAACATGTTTTCGATGATCGTCGTAAGACGACGACGTGCAAATGAAGTCAGTTCTTTTCGATAATAGGATTGAGAGTATTTTACGGGGTTAGGCAAAACCATAGCCAGGAAAGCGCTTTCAACAATGTTCAATTCCGCCGGCGTTTTTTTGAAGTAGTATTTAGCGGCGGCTTTCACGCCATAAATATTTTTTCCGAACTCAACGATATTTAAATATCTTTCTAGAATCTCTTTTTTGCTTAAAGTGCTTTCAATACGATCCGTGATCAAAGCCTCAAGGCCTTTGCGAATGAAGGTGCGATCTTTGGAAAGAAACATGTTCTTGGCAAGTTGTTGAGTGATCGTCGACCCACCTCGTTTGAAAACGCCGGCTTCCCAGCCTTCTCTTGCGTTTTTTTCGATGGCAACCCAATCGAAACCCTTGTGATTATAGAAATCAGAATCTTCCGTCAGAATAATGGCTTTTTGCAGGTACGGAGAAATTTGCCGCAAAGGAACGTAGTTCTTTGCCGTGGGACACAGGTCGACCTGATACATTTTCGTCACCATGCACCCGCGAATATCTTCGGGCTTTGGCAGCCAGTTCCAGAGGAAGCTCGCGGCTCCGGCCATGATTGTTAATGCTCCCAGAAGAAAAAAGAATGCGCTTTTCATCGGAACCTTACTTCACCAATCCCTGATCCTTCATCCACTGCACACTATTGTGAATGGCTTCACGCGCTGGGCGTGGTTTAAAGCCCAATTCTTTTTGGGCCTTTGACGAATCAAACCAATGATACATTGTCGCTGTGTAGGCGTTTTCCCGACTTAAAGGCCCTTTAAGGCCCAGCTTTTCCATGGCATCACCAAGTGCACCGACGGCATGTAAAACGGAATCAGGCATTTGATAAGGCGGAGGCTTCACGCCGGCTTCAACAGCGATCATCGCAAAAAGATCTTTAATAAGAATGTTTTCACCGGAAAGGATGTAACGTTCGCCATTGCGACCGTTTTTCCATGCACTTAAGATTCCTTGCACGACATCTTCGACCGCCACGACATTCACGCCGCCAGAAGTGTAAAACTTCAGCTTTCCTTGCGCGACTTTCAATTGCATTTTGCGACTGCCTTTTTTAGCATCGCCAGCACCATAGATAGTGGAAGGGTTCAGCATAACGGCATTGATCTCGCCTTTGTCGCAAGCCCTTTTGACGATCTTTTCTGCCTCATGTTTAGTTTCGAAGTATCCTAGATTCAAATCCGAGATATTATAAGGCGAATCTTCATTTAAAATATCTTGCTGAGTATAGCCGGCGCCAATGGCTACCACAGACGACAGATAAACCAGACGACGTACTTTGTGTTCTCGACAAACAGAAACCACGTTGGCGGTGCCTTCAACATTCACTTTATCCATCAGATGACGTTGAGATTTTTTATAGGCGATAACGCCGGCAAGATGAAAGACGGTGTCAACGCCCTTAAAGGCTTCCAGTAAAGAATGAACGTCGGTTACATCTCCGTGAACGTATTTGCACTGAACGCCTGACAGTTCAGAAAGATCGCTTTTAGGGCGTACCAGGGCGTAGACATTATGCCCTTCATTGACCAAGGCCCGAGTCACCCAGCTTCCAAGGAATCCATTAGCGCCTGTTACGAGAATCTTCATGATGGAACTGCTTTCTTTTCATCCATTTTGGCAAGAATCTTCTGACATAAAAATGCAAACAGTATCCCAAAGGCCATTCCTAACAGGGCCCCGCCAAGCACATCTGTTGGGAAGTGAACGCCGTTGTAGATACGACTGTAACCAATAACCAAGGCCAAAGCGAAAGTAGGTACGGCCGCCGCCGGAAAGATCAGACCTGTAAAGGCGGCAAAGCAGAACATATTTGTCGAATGATTCGACACAAAACTATACCCACCGTAGGGTGCGCGAACAATGACATGCAGTCCGGGTGTGTCACCGGGGCGGGGTCTTTGCACGGTTTTTTTAAAGGCCTTATTGCCAACAACGTCAGAGAGTCCGATGGCCGCGACACAAAGGAAAAATATAACGAGCCCTTTTTTGAGTCCCCGTCGCCATATAAAAAGGCCCAGAACAAGAGGTACCAGAACTGTTTTAAAGAAAGATGTTTTGTGCAGGTCCGTGATGAACGGAAAAAAATGATCTGCCCAAGAAGCAGTCCACTGAGAATTAATGAGCACCAAAAGGCTTTTATCGAGGCTTAAAAGAAAATCCAGCATCATGACGACTCTACCTTAGTTTTTCACCCGCAGAAAGTCTAGGTCTTCAACGGGTCCAAGTGTCAGCGTTAAAGTCGTATGGCACTATTTTGTCTATGGATAAAGCAACATGGTTAGGCCTCTTGGTGGGCTTCGGTGGGATATTGCTCGGAAACGTACTTGAAGGTGGGCATACCAGTTCGTTAATGCAACTGACAGCCTTTGTTATAGTGCTTGCGGGAACAATGGGCGCCGTTATGGTCTCTAGTTCCGAGAAGGACTTAAAAACAGGTTTAGGGCTTGCCAAGAAAGCTTTTAGCAACGAGGACAGCCAAGCAAAAAAACGGATTCAAGAAATCGTCGATTGTGCTCGCTTTGCAAAAAAAGAATCGCTTTTGGGTTTAGAGCCGCGGTTAAACAGAATTGAAGACCCCCTCTTTAGAAATATCCTTCGCAACGTCGTCGATGGTGTAGAAGTAGAAAACATCCGCGATATCTTTGAAACGCAAATTCAGACGGAGGAAGAAGAGCTCTTAGCTGGTGCAAAGATTTGGACCGACGCGGGCGGTTTTGCGCCGACTATCGGGATTATCGGGGCGGTTCTTGGACTTATACATGTCATGGGAAACCTGACAGATACAAGTAAGTTAGGGACGGGTATCGCCGTCGCCTTCGTGGCGACTGTCTATGGCGTGAGTTCCGCGAATCTGCTTTTCTTACCGCTGGGGAATAAGTTAAAGCGCAAAGTCCTTGCGGTGTCTCGCGAAAAACAAATGATTCTTGAAGGTGGTCTTTTGATTGCGAAGGGAATGAATCCGGTCGTTCTGGAGCAGAAGCTGTACGCCTTTTTAGATTCAGAAGCGATGGGTTCCAAACAGAATGGCTAAAAAACTCAAGAGACATGAAGAGCATGAAAATCACGAGAGATGGCTGGTCTCTTATGCGGATTTCATTACGCTGCTTTTTGCCTTCTTCGTCGTTATGTATGCGACGTCTAATGAAGATGCGGAAAAACAAAAGCAGTTCGAAGACTCTATCAAGCTTGAGTTACGATTAACAGGCCGTGGCGGCTCGGACAGTTCCGGAGACGCTTTAGATAACGCGATTGCAGAGCTTGTGATGCCATTAGGTCAATTCCCGAAAAAGGGTGGCCCTGGCGAGATTGAAGACTATGTAGTTCGGGCTTTGGGAAAATCCATGGAACCGCAGCAGAAGAAAGAGGCGATCCAAGATATTTACCACGATGCCGTCGGGGTGCGTATTGCTTTGGCCGCCTCCACTTTCTTTCCGTCTGGTTCCGCAAAACTGAAGGTGTCGTCCTTAAGTTCTTTGGATAAAGTGGCAGATGTTTTAAAGTCAAACCAAAGGCGCATAATCGTCGAAGGTCATACGGATGACACTCCCATTCAAGAGCCTCTTTTTCCCAGCAACTGGGAACTCGCTGGCGGAAGAGCTTCGGCCGTTGTTCGTTACTTTGTAAAGTATCATCAGCTAGATCCAAAAAGATTTATTTCCATTTCTTACGGTGATCAAAAGCCGATTGTTCCCAATGATACCGAAGAACACCGATCTATGAATCGGCGAATTGAAATCTTCATTGTTACGGACGATAAAAAAGTCGAGATTTAAAAAATAAAAAAGCCGAAGCTTGCGGCCTCGGCTTTTTGCGATTCGATTTACAATTTTGGATTACACACACTCTTTCAATTTTTTTACGATCTCAATTGCTTTTGCGCGGTCCACTTTTTTCACGTCCATGATAGCTTGGACAAAGTTGTCTTCATTCTTTTTTGAAGAAGCGGAGTTATTAAGCACATCGTATCTTTCGATGATCTGTGTATAAGAATCTCTTTCTGCTTTTGAGAAGTCCGTAAGCATTTTAGTAGGAATATCAATTTCCATTCTATCTAAAGCTTTGGAAGCAACTTCCATTTCTTCTTTGGTCAAAGTGGATTCTCTTTCAAGCTTTCTCATCCAGCTATTTGCGATCACTTTTGCAGAAGCATCGGCCGAATCTCGAAGTGATTTGCCTTCGACAGCATCTGTTTTGGCGACTTCAACACTCATCCTTTTTGCCGCAACGATTGTCATCATGGATTCAATGCGTCCTGGGCTGTCAGATAAGGACTTGGCAATATCCGGCATGTGGCTGGGAAGTTCGACGGCTTTGGCAATAGCCTCATGCGCTTCTTTGCTTTTTTGAATTTTCGCGGCAGAGCCACCTTTGCCGTATGCGAATTCTCTAATTTGTTTGGTATATTCAACCAGCATTTCGCGAGACGCCTTTATGGGTGCTGCCATCGCAAAAGAAGACGTCAAAACGATAAGTCCAGATACGAGTGCCTTTTTCATACATTCTCCCTAATTTTGTAAATCGATACACTGAGATACATAGCAAAAGACTTACCAGGGCAGACTTGCTTCAATGCGTATTAAATGGATTTTGGGTGTCAGAGAAATAACGGTGGGCAAATTTTGTTAGCCGGATCTCAAACTGAGACATTCGGGTAAATCGTCGGGATCACAAGAGAAACTCGGAAAATAAAACAGGGATAAGAAAAGCTCTTATCCCTGGTGTCTGAAAATTGAGGTGGGAATATTTAGTGCTTACCCGGCATCGAGATACCTCTCATCGCATCAAGGCGTGCCTGAATTTCGTTATTAAACCGCTGTTGTTCGATATTCAGTTTCTTTAGATTCCTGATTTTGCTCCAGCTTACGGCGTTGGCCATAGAGCCATACATCATTACTTCCGTCGCCAGTCCCTGAAGCTGCTCAAGCGCGGTGACCGCGACGTCACGTTGCTGTTTATTCAATTGCACTGAAGCCGAGCTTGGGTCCGCATCGCCGACACCAAGGACTTCAGAAAGCTTTTTGAGAGCACCTTGGATATTCTGCAGCTGTTCTTCAAGCTCATAATTCTCTAGATCTGACTCGACAACCTCGCGGCCTTCCATTGTTGTGACTTTAATACGTTTCATCATTCCGTTCAGAACAGCGAACTGGTTTTCGACTTCTTGCAAAGCCGGAATGTTCAGGTCTGTTTCAAGGATGTGCGCAATATCCACATTAAATTCAGCGGCGGGCTGCAATAAGTCGCCCAGGATAGAAAGGTAAACTCGTTCCTCCTGGAAGGCTGAATTCATAGCTCCGTTATAGACAGGTCCGCCCTCGACGTAGCGATTGCGAGTTTTAGAATCAAAATAGATTTTCAATGTCTTCATCGGGTTCGTTACCAAAGGACGACCGTTAAAGAATTTGCGGCCTGGATAGTAAACGGCCTTCACCATTTTGGCGACAATCTCGTCGTAGCTTTTGCCGTATTCTTCAAAAGCTTTTTGTACCTGCGCCTCCGTTCGGGTTTTCCACCAGTTCTGGAAGGCGGGTTCGTCTGCCGTACCTATGACAGTAGGACGCGTTTCGCTAATAAGATAGTCGATGGCGCCAGCGTATTTCTTTTTATTCGACGTTTGAATCGGAAACTTATAAATATTTTTGGCAACAAGCGGGGCCATGCCGACGTTGTTACAGACATTCAACTGATCGGCCGAGTTTCCGATCTGAGGCGGCAAAAAGACCGAAGGAAAACCACGTGAATTTTTTACGGATCTTCCGCCATTTTCCAAGTCAGGACCGCAGATCATTTGCATGACCAAATAGTCAGTGACCTTCGGAGTCATGAATAGTCCAACTTGACGATAGTATTTCGCGTCTTTCACAGTTTCTTCGTTCATAGGGGCATTCGCGTAGGATTCGACCCAGCCGCGTCCAGGCTCCATCATGGGATTGGGTCTGCCAAAAGCATCATAGATCTTTCTTAGAGTGTCTTTATAGTTCATGGATCCAGAGATATTTTGCATTGCAAGTCCCAGCTCCTCATACAGTTCAGAAAGACCAAGACCAATAGCTTCTCTTTCGCCTGAGCGAATCTTTGTAAGGATGGCCGTAATTTTTTTGATCTCATGTGGATACAGATACTTGGCGTCTTCGCTTTTCAATAGGTTTTCTGCGTTCTCAAGACCTTCATTGATAGTCTTTAATTGCATTCCTTCTAAGACCTGCGGCTTTAGATAGTAAGTGTCTTTCATGTCGTCGGTCAGGCCTTTAGCGACCACACCATTATACGGGTAGGTCATGGTTAGAAACTTATTGGAAGCGTTCTCGTCACGGGCTTTGCGAACTTCGGCGACGAAAGCATCATAGAATGAGTAACTTGTATTAAACATCGAGGTCATTTGATGAAGGGCTTCTGACCAACTTTGATGGGCCTCATAGACTTCAGACATATTCATCATACGCCAGTCCGTCATTTTCTTTCGGAATTCTTTTAAATCGGCCTGCAGGTCTTTGCTGTCGGCAGACCAACGGCTCTTCTTCATAAGATTCATTTTTTCATTCAGACTGTCGTTGACGTCATAGAATTCCGCGCCATCATACATGTTTTTCCAGGTCGAGACGACAATACGGTTCAGCCACATATCAATGGCGACGAACGCCGTGATTTGCAGTCCTTTGACCAGCAAAAGACGAATGCCTTTAAGTTGCATTGTGCCCGGAACCAACCAAAGAGCGATGTCAACGCCAGTGATGCGAAGAACTGTTTTTGTGATAACTGACTGAGCCACGCCGGCAAGGCCAGAAGAAATCAACATTGAGACGATGCCGGGTGCGAACTCCCAAAGCTTCTTTTTCAAAACAAGATATTCATAAGCCTTTGAACAAGGATCTGCATCAATACCGTTTGCCTGATCTTTTTCGGTGATCGTCTTACCCATCATCACTTTGGCACAGGCCATGACATTAGGATCTGACGCCACCTGAGACAGGTAAGTTTGCAGGAATGCACCCACCGTCATACCCAGATACGGAATCATATGGTGGAACTTCGGATTCTTCATATACATCGAAAGAACATTGGCCGTGACGCCTTGGGAATACATGAAAGTGAAAAAGCCAAAGACTCCGATGGGTGACAACGAGTGATCAATATGTTGTTTCATCGCGATGGGATTTTGGGAATAGTTCGTGATAAGTTGTCCGGCAACGACAGCGCCCATGGCGACAAAAAAGATGGCTGATTCCGCTGGAAGATTTCTGACCGAATGCGACCAAGATGCCTTAGAGGCGTGTTTTACACGGACCATTTCTTCCATAAGCATGTGGTTAAGTGACTTTGGCGAGAACTTACGAAGTTCACCTTCTTCTGCAAAAGGAACTTCCATGGCCAATTTATTGGTGTGCTTGTCGTAAACCAAGGCCTTCTTTTCCTTGGGATCTAAGGTCAGACGATATCCGAGTGGTTCAAGATAATCGCGATAATGGGCAAGCTGAGCTTTGTCCTTTTCCGTCCACTCAGGGGCAGCCGAGGCGATAACAGGCGAAAAAACCATATTAAATGTGGCGATCGCGACAAGAGTTTTTTGGAACCATTTCATGGCTGCTCCTTAAAGACAGTTGTGTCTCACACTGAATGGAAGCAAGCTTTGGGCCTTTTAGATAAAATACAGAAGGTTTTGGCGCGTCTTAAAATGAGACAGGCCCAAACTAGGCACCCCCCTGTCTAGAAGATGACAGAGGCCAGAAATTCAGGAACATCGTCTCGGGTCTTTGTTTCAAAGCGGAACTCGATGTTTGCGAGATCCGTGGCAAGTCCCGTTTTATACTCAAAAAAAGAATGCCCCATAGAAGTTTCATGAAGATATTTTACTGAAAGCAGAGCGCGCCATTGCCGAGTCTTCGTCATGAACAAAGTCTCAACGCCCAGATGAGGACGAGCTGTTTCGGCCAAATGACTGTTTTCCGAAATCCCTAACAAAGTCAGCCTAGTGGCTGAAAGAACTGGAAAATCGAAGCTAAATCCTGCGCCAAAATTTAAATAAGGAGCCATTTTTGGAAGCGTTCCCAGCTCTAGCCGCCACGAGACGGGGGTGTCCAGGGTGTTTATCGGCGCCGTCGAAAAGGTTTTTAGCAAAACGGCTTCGTAAAGATCCGTGTTTGCAAATTCAGGAAAATAGCGAAAATCAAAACTTAAAATTTCTAAATGTGAAAACGGAGACAGGCCGCTATCGTTGGCAAGAAGATCGTGAAATGCGCGACGGAATTTAAAACGATAAAAGGAGTTTTGGTCGAACTGGCCAATGCCAAAGTAATAACCCATCGAATCTGAGCTAAGAAGAGGAGACTCTGGCTTAGGAATCACTAAAGGGTCGGTCACTTTCCCCAGGCGCGCCCGCGCCACCGAAAGAGCATACTTCTCATTTTTCAGATCCTTTTGATCTCGATACTCTTGAATTGCAAGGTAGCTCAAAGAGGCTTCTAGAACATGCGCCTTTTCCTCGCTATTTAATTTCTCAAGAGTTTGTTTGTGGTGGGTTTTCACGATTTCTTTAAGCGCCCGACGTTCGCTTCTATCCAAAGCTGTATAGCGAGTTCGCCATTCAGCTTGTAAAGACATTCGTAGACGTTCGTCAGCGAGCATGCTGTTCTTCAGAAGCACCTTCACTGTGTCCAAGGGAATGGTCGCATCATGAAACTGGGAAGAAAGTCGCAACTGAGGTTTTGCAACCTCGATCAGTTCCAAGATTTGCTGTGAACAGTTGTCACTCAGAAAATAGTAGTCAGAATAGCTGCCATCAAGCTCTAAGAGATGGTCAATTAAAAAGGACACTTCCTGCGGTGACAGCGCAAGTTTGTACTCCCAAAGATTGCGGCCCTCTAAGTTTGTGTACTCGCGTATTTTTTGATAGTAGGGGAGCATCGAGTAAGCGCCGGGGTAAAATCCGAACAGACCCTTGAGGGCATACAAAGCGCCACTTTCTTCGCCGGTGATGGCCGCGAAGTTGATGCCGTAGTCCAGAAGCTCCAGTTCTTTTGTGTTCTTCGGATTATGCGCGCGTAAAAATGTGTGCCCGAAGCTGGAACCCGCACTGTTCAAATCGCTGGCCGCAAAAACCAGATAAAGTTCTTCTGCACCCAACTGCCTTTTCCAAAGGTCTTTTTCGGGACAAGCAACCAAAAGCATTTCGTCTATTTCTAAAATTCTTTTTAGCCAGGAAAGCCTTGCTAAGTAACGGCATTGATTCTGAAGTGCGTTGTCTTTCGAGGAGAAGAAGACCTCGATGGTCTTTAAAAGTTCACTTTTTGGATTGGTAGAACCGTCTTCACTTAAAAAGAAGGACCCTTTTATGGGGGACTTGGGGCCAGAGAATGTATCACGATAGTGCCCCAGGCGAAGCCATTGCGGATCTTGCCAGAGCGTCTTTTCCGAAGCCTGCTGTTGAAGGGCGGCGACTTCTTGCAATGAAAAGCCCCACGCGGAGAGTGGGGCTAATAGTAAAATCCCAAGAACTAAATTAAGAACCATGACACATTTTATTTAAATCGCTTTGTGTCGCAAGCTCTCTGTTTAAGTTGTGAACGAGGTCCGTCGCTGACGTATTGGCGGCTGGGATGATTCTTTCGTAAGAGTTTTGCGCAAAAGAACCGAAGGCTTTTTGTGAAGCTTCGTTCTGGCAGCCCTTCATTTGGGCCAAGGTCGCAAGCTTTTCACCATGACCTTGCGCCATTTCGCGAGAAAGCTCTTCCTGATTCACTTCCACGAAATACTGAACTTCTTTGTCAGCCATAACCAATCCACGTGAAGAACATCCGGAAGTTCCAGAAGTGATGCCGAGGGGTTGAGTTAGAAGGACACTATTTGTGGTCATCGCGAAAAGTTGTAAAAGTTTTGAGTTTTTTTGAATAATAACACTGCCTAAACCGCAACCGGCATCACCTGCCGCCCAAGCATTTGCACCCAATAGAAAAATGGCCGACAAAATAAGCTTTTTCATCTAAGAATCCTCCATATGTTTTAATAAATCGTTGCGTATTTAAGTTTTAACATCAAAGCTTTTAGTGACAGCGAAAGTATTCATGGACCAACGCCTAAGGAGGAATCGCGATGGCAGTGATGGTAATGACTAAAGACAATATCAGAGAAACAGTGGAAAATAATCAACTGGTGATCATCGACTTCTGGGCGACATGGTGCGGACCTTGTCGACGATTTGCTCCGATTTTTGAAGCGGTGGCTTTAAAACATCCCGATGTCATTTTTGCGAAGGTGGACACCGATGCGGAACAAGAATTGGCGGCCCAATTTGAAATCAAGTCCATCCCCACGTTGGCGGTGATCAAAGAGGGTGACATTATTTTTGTGCAACCTGGAGCTTTGCCAGAGGAAGTTCTGGAGCAGGTTGTGGAAAAATCCAAAGAAATTGATATGGAAGAAGTCCGTAAGCAAAATTCTTAGAAAATAGATGCCAGGCTCCTATTTAGCTGTTAGATAGGGGCCCATGAAAAAATCTATCTTTGCACTTCTGCTATTAGCCTCTTCTTACTCTCAAGCAGTTACTTGGGAAGTCTATGGTCCTTGTGACAACCAACCAGTTCATCAAGGTAAGGTCGATGTTGATTTAAAAAAATCCGTTGGCGAAATCTCAGTGGCGATTTTTGAGGTTAACAAAATTCCATTCGTGGGTGGGCCCGAAGGAATGAGTTCGATCATTAACACGCCGATGGGATTGGAATCTCTTGAAATAGTTTCGAATACCGTTATGCGTGCTTATGGCTGGTGTTTTGCTGTGAATGGAACTACGCCTAATAAAATGCCGAACGTGCTTAATCTAAGAAGCCAGGATGATAAAATTGTTTGGTATTATGCGTATACGACAAACAAAGAAAACGTGTGGCAAGATGATATGTGTTCGCCCGCGTACTGGGTTCAAGCAGATCAATTCTGTAAATCGAAATAAAAAAAAGCCCGATGTTTCCATCGGGCCTCGTAAGCTCTCATTAAATTTTAAAGCCTATTTTACGATTTTAACGTGCTTAATAACAACGGCTTCAACCGGGCGATCCATCGGACCTGTTTTAGAGTTTTCGATAGAGTGAACAACGTCCATGCCCTCAACAACTTCGCCGAAAACAGTGTGACGGCCATCCAACCAAGGAGTTGGAACAGTTGTTACGAAGAACTGTGAGCCATTCGTGTTTGGACCTGCATTAGCCATAGAAAGAATGCCGGGCTTATCGTGCTTTTGCTGACCAGGAGTGAATTCGTCTTCAAAACGGTAGCCGGGGCCGCCAGTTCCAGTGCCAAGTGGGCAACCACCTTGAATCATGAAATCTTTGATTACGCGGTGGAATGTCAAACCGTCATAAAATGGCTTTTTAACTTTGCTGCCAGTTTTAGGGTCCGTCCACTCTTTCGTGCCTTCAGCCAAACCTACGAAGTTTTCAACTGTCTTAGGTGCTTTATCGCTCAAAAGCTTAACTTTAAAGTTCCCTTTAGTTGTTTCAAATAGTGCGAACATTTCCTTATTTCCCTTCTTCGTCGTTTTTCCGTCGGTCTTTGCATCTGCGCGGAAGCTGAAAGCCGCCAACAAAAATGCAAACAGGTAAATCCAAAAGACCTTTTTAACATCGATATTCTTCGACATTTTTTACTCCCTGACTTTTGTCCAACTCTCTCACTATTAGTGAGGCAGTCGGCGGGGGTCAAGTTCCTTCAGGACTGCAATATTGGTCTCTAAGAGATGGGAAACTTCCAGCTGTAATTCATCAGGAGAGATTTGAAGCGCTAAGGCAAGAGCTTGAAACGACTGGTGATTTGCTTGCAGTTCTACGACTGATTCTGACGCGACCAGCTGAAGCATCTGCTCAATCTGACGCAGTCGATCATAATTCTGTTGAAGAACATGACCTTTTGCTCCCATGGACGCAATAAAACTCTGTGTGTTGGACTCTGCCGGGGCGATTTTGTGAAAAAGGACAAAGGCCTGTGCCGCAAGTTCAATATCGACCAATCCGCCTTCGCTATATTTTAAGTTTGCCGGAGAAGCGACTTTCAATTGTGTGCGGATTTTTTCAAGCTCGGTAGTATCCGCCTCGGTCAGGCCGCGCTGAATGTAGGAATGAAAAGGCGCGGGTCCGTCTTTTCCGATATAACGACCTTTTAAGTAAGCTTGTCGTTCCCAGGCCGGGGCTTCGGCGCTCAGGTAAGACTCTAAATCCTTGCGAGGAATTACAATCGGCCCGGCCTTGCCGGAAGGGCGCAGTCGCATATCGACGGAATAAATGTTACCGCCGCGGTGAGGCTCCGTCAGTCGAGTGATAAATCGTTTAGCCACTTTAAAATCATTTTCAGTGGGTTCATCGGAAACCACAAAGACGAAGTCTAAATCGGATCTGAATCCCAACTCTTTTCCGCCCCATTTGCCCAAAGCCAGGATTCCGATATCACTGGGATGATCGCGTTTTAAGGCATTTAAAAGAGTTTCGACCACCAAATCGGCGGTAGAGGTCAGATTTCTTAAAAGAACCACAAGATCTTTGTCTTCCAAATATTGACTGCCGTTGATCACTTCAGACAGCAGTTTTTTTTCCGCCAGTTCTTCAAGCAAAGTACCTAAATCTTCAGAGAGCTTGTCTTGGACGCGATAAACGAAACTGTCCAAGAGTTCGGGACGATTGCAAAGAATGCGCGAAAGGTAAGGAGAATGACCAAACAGCCAAGCCAGTTCTTGCAACAGTTCTTTTTCTCTTAATAGCAGCGAAAAGAATGTCGCCTTCGCGCGGGTTCCGTGAATAAAGTCCTTCAGCAAAAACAAGCCGCGATAGACGTCACCCTTTTGTTCTTGTAAGGTCTCTAGGAACGCGGCTAGGAATGCTTTGCGGGACAATTCATCACGATTCTTGTTTCTGGAAAGAACTTCTTGTCTTAGAATTTCCTGCCAGAGTTCCTGGATTTCGTTTTCCGGAAGGCCGACTTTTTTCAGCTCTTCTTCCAGTGAAATTTCTTGTGGCGCCTCGCCCAGAAGACCTTTAACAATTTGATCACAGCGCTTCATTTCTGATGGCAAAGTCTGAAGAGATTTTTGAACGAAGTCGGGATGAGTACCTTGAGTGTTGATCAGATGGGTCTGTTCGTCGTTCTGAGCTTGCACATAGTTTTCTATCATCCGCAAATTCCAATAGTGGGAATTGAGGAAGTCGACGTCGCTTTGGGGCAGAAGCTGTTTTTTGTTTAGCAACTCTAGGGCTTCAGAAGTGCCTCGCACCTGCAACGAAGGGTCTTTTCCACCGTGGATAACCTGAAGAGCGTGGGTGAAAAGTTCGACGTCGCGAATGCCACCGACGCCCAATTTCAGATCAATCACATCAGAAGAAGTGCGCGCCCAATAATGGGTTTGAATTTTCGAGCGCAGGGTTTTTAAATCTTCTAGTAAAGTGAAATCCAAGTGTTTGCGAAACGAGAACTTTTTCGCGAAATTTAAAACTTCGCTTTCAACACTCGCGTCACCGCAAATAGAACGCAAACGCACGAAAGCCAGGCGTTCCCAGGTTTCCCCGTAATTTCCATAATAATCTTTGAATTGATCCAGGGTGGGGATCATTGGCCCTTGTTTGCCACCGGGGCGCAAATCAAAATCGACACGAAAGACAAATCCCTGGAAAGTTCTTTCCGTCAGAATTTTTTGAAACTTTCGTAAGGCCGCCAAAGAAATTTCATTTTCGTTTTCCGCCACCAACAAAACGTCCACATCCGAACTTAAATTAAGCTCCATCGAGCCCAACTTGCCGAACGCGAATAACGCGATCTTTTGGTTTTGAAAACAATGATTAAATGCGGATTTTAGAAGGTGATCAGCGGCCGCGCTCCACTCATGACAGATTTTCTGCGCGGTTTCTGAGTTGTTTTTTGAAGCCAGGGCGAAGCGAGACCAGATCTCGTTTCGCTCCCGTCTTAATTGTTCCTCTAAAGGAAAGTTACTCAATGTTACGTGACCACTTTGGTTTGTAGTAGTTGTAGTTGTCTGTGGTCACCCGGCGCTCTTCGGTGCCGTCCACGGTAGAAATATAAATCTGATTTTTCCCGGTACGATTGCTCGTGTACATAACAAAGCGTCCATCCGGAGAAAATGAAGGGTCTTCATTGCTGGACCATTTGCCATTGGGTTGCTTTGCGGAAGTAAGACGAATCATTCCTGTTCCGTCCGCATTCATCACGAAGATATCAAAGTGATCATCACTTTGACCGGCAAAGGCGATCTTAGAACCATCTGGAGACCAACTTGGTGAAGAATTAAATACGCCAGCAAAAGTAATGCGTTTTACAGCGGAACCGTCGCCATTGGCCGTGTAAATCATCGGTCGTCCCGCGCGATCAGACGAAAAAGCCAGCTTGCCATCGTTGGAAATAGTAGGCTCGACATTCATGGCTCCGGAAGGACCGTTGGTGATTTTGCCGACCAGAGTTCCATCCAAAGTCATTTTGTAAATATCGGGACTATTCCCTTGCGAAATCGTCAGATAGATGTGGCGGTTGTCGGGGGAAAAAGCCGCGCCAGAATTGATACCTTGGCGGTACGAAATCAAAGAACGACGGCCGGTTGTAAGATCAAAAAGCAGCATGTCGGCATTTCTAAACTTTGCTCCCACGCGCTTTACGTAAGAAGTGTAGGCGATCTTTTTTCCATCCGGAGACCAAGCCGGAGAAATAGAGATACTGCGATGGCTTGAGACCTGATCCATATTTGCACCATCCCAATCCATGACGAAAATTTCTTTCGTTTGGGCGCCAGCGCGATCAGAAGACGCGACGACTTTGGAAAGGAACGGACCTTCTTTGCCGGTCAAAGCCTTAAGCACATCATTTGAAAAAGTGTGAGCAATTCGGCGAGCGCTGGAAACCGGGCCTTTATACTTTTTGCCCGCAATCAAATTGGCTCTAGGCACGTGATACAGATAAGTCTCTAGTGTCAGCTCATCTCCGACGATGGAATATCCTGCGCGGATCAGAAAATCTGCGCCGATAGCAGACCAGCTTTGAAATTTGAAACCATTTGGCGAGCCAGGAGCCGGTGTCAGACCGGTTTTGCTGGTGTCCTCAAGAAAAGCACTTTGACTGATGAACTGAAAGTACGCGGAAACCGTTAAATCATTGGTGATGGTATTAAAAATCTCTACACCGACCGATTGATTTTTTGTGCCTGAAGAGGGTGATCCAAAGTATTGCAAAGCCGGCAAAGCCAACAGACTTTTTTTGGTACGAGCTTCACCCAATTTAATATAGATGCCACCCGTTTGGGCTTGAGCAAATAAAGGAAAAATGCCGAAAACAAGGAGCAAGGCTAAAAGCTGCTTTATCATAAAGATCTCCTATTCTGGGAATCCGATCAGAATTCCGTCTACGGATACGATGGCCAAAAATTTCTCTGGAGGAGCAGGGAACGGAGCCGATCGATCGATAGTTGCTAATACTTCCTCATCGTAACTGGGATTACCACTGCTTTTAACAATTTTTCTTCCCAGAATATTTCCTCGTGAATCAATAAACACCACGGCTTGGGCTTTGAAGTCGCGTTTGGCCAGCCATTCTGGAAGGGCCCAATTGGCTTTAATATGTCTATCTAAATCAGACGCATAAGTGTCATGCTGAAGTTTCGTGAGTCCTGTCAGCGATGTTCCAGGTGACAACACGTTGCCTTTGATTTTCTGACCACCCGAATCCGATTTACCCGAACCGGCGGCGGCTTTTCTTTTTTCTTCTGCAACGTCGTTCTTAATTTTTTCTAAAGCCGCCATGGCTTTCAATTTCTCAAGAGCATTTTGCTGTTGAGATTTCACCTTCTCAAGGTTTACGCCATCGTCCTTTTTGGCCACGGGCTTCACAGGTTCAGGCTTAGCGACGGCTGTCTTCTTTTCGACAACTTTTTCGGGCGGTTTTTCTGCCGGAATTTCTGGGGCTTTTTCTTTATCAGGAAGCGCAGGTCGAGCTTCTTCTTTTGCAGGAGCCGGCATATCCTTCGGCTCAATTTTATCCGGCAACCCTACCATATCGACCCGAATAGCTTGAGAAAAGTCGATAGCTTCAGGAGTAAAAAACACAGCTTTCAGTGTGAAAACTGAAATAATGAACGCGTGCAAGGCAATAGAAATTCCTATGCCGCGCGAAAGTTGATCATCTTGCTGTTTATCTTCTTCTAAATAATTCACTGATCTTTGGGAACCGTGATAAGGCCTATGTTAAAGATCCCGGCGGCACGAACTTCTGCCATAGCTTCCGCGACGAAGCCATAATCCACTTTGCGGTCTGCCTGGATATAAACTTGTTTGTTCTTTTTATTTTCGAAAATCGCTTTCAATTTGGGTCGCAACTCAGTCATGGTGATTTTTGTCTTCGCCACCGTCATTTTTTGATCGGGGCCAATCACCAAAACAAAAGGCTCTTCATTCAGCTCCACTCCCGAAGAGGATGTCTTGGGAAGATCCACTTCGATTCCCTGTTGCATCAGCGGAGTTGTCACCATGAACATAATAAGGAGAACCAGCATGACGTCCACCAGAGGGGTCACATTGATCTCACTTAATGTTGCGCGGCTTTTTGCTTTGCCGCCTCCATTACTCATTCCCACGATTAGTTCCCTTGGAAGAAGTTACGCTTCACGATGTTCAGGAAGTCCGCGTTGAAGTTGTTTAAAGCAATTTCTTGTTTGCGGATGCGTGAAATAAAGTTGTTATAAAGAACCACTGCGGGGATCGCGGCGGCAAGACCGATCGCCGTGGCAATTAGGGCTTCTGAAATTCCTGGGGCAACAACAGCAAGACTGGCAGTCCCGGTCTGGCCGATTTTATGGAAAGACCCCATGATCCCCCAAACAGTTCCGAAAAGACCGATAAAGGGTCCGGTACTTCCCGTCGTTGCCAAGACTGTTAAGCGGGACTCAAGTTTCGAGATTTCGTTTTCAGAGGCTTTATTCAAAACACGCTGAAGATTGTCGATGCCGGAAAGAATAGGTTTGTCGCCCTCTGTTTTGGCGAGTAAAGGCGACTCAGAGATTTTCTTCATTTCCAGGTAGGCCGCCTTAAATACACGGGCGATAGAAGAGTCGTTGTACTGATCGATGTCTTCATAAAGTGTGTCCAGCGAATTTACTTTCCAGAATTTACTTAGGAAAAGTTCGTCAGAATTATTCATTTTCTTGAAGGTTTGGTATTTCGTAAATCCGATGGCCCAGCAGAATACTGAGAGTAAAACTAGAATTAATAAAGTCAGTTGCACAACAGGACTTGCTTGAAAAATAGCATCCATGGAGCTTGTGTTCACAGACACAGAGGGTGCAGCCTGAGCTACGTTAACAAATAGAGCGGACATATCTTGACCTCCGATGAGGGACGCATCAGTCCCTAAGGTAAAAAGATATGTCCAAATGGTCCTGAGTTCAACCTATTGAACAGGACCTTGGCCGAGAAGGTCTAGCAATTGTGGCAAATTGTCCGTGATCAAGCCATCCGCCTTATAGCGACTCGCTTCAGCAAATTGAGATTCACTTTGAATAGGGCCCAAGAAAATTCTTTTTTTACGTCGGCGCATTTCTTCGATGATGTCGTCGTTGAATGCGGGACGCTTCATTAATGTAAACGGAGCGATAAAGACATCGCCTGAAAATTGTGTGGAGGGTAGAATCCACATGGAATCAAACGTCAAAAGACGCATTAAATCCGGAGTGCTCGTCCCATAAACCCACTCGGGCTTAATCTCTTTAATTGAAGTCATTAAAATCAAAGCGTCACTTTGAATCAGAGTGCGCTCGTTGGGCTTCAAATCCTGTATGGTGTTCACTAACGTGGTGTGTGCGTCGGCAACGTTGTCGACGACATTCAAAATAAAACGCGTTTGTGGGAACTGCTCGTAGTACTCCTTCAGGGCGGGAGTTGTTTTATAGAACTCGTTGATCTGTTCCCATGGATATTCAGAAAGTTTTCCACCGATCATGATAGGAGTGTTGGGGTTCGCTTCCTGTTCTTTTCTTTTCATATCCAAAAATTCGCTGTCACGGCCTGCCGCAAGAATGAACGGAATTTTGTCGCGAGAAAAGCGCACGTCCAGCCAGATCACCGCATCCGGCTTGGCTTTTAAGGCTTCCTGGGTTTTTTCCAAAGTATCTGCTTTCACGATAATCAGCGGGGTCGCCCCTGAAAAGAAGGCATGCTCATAGGCTTTATAGTTTTGGCCTAATCCCCAAATACGGGCAGATAAAATAATAATCCCGACAACAACAAGGCTAGCAACGGTAATGAAAAAGATTCTCATAAGACCTTCGTATAGCATCGTAAGGCATTGAAATCAGCAAATTTTTCAAAAACTGACGCAGACGTTTCTGTCACGGCCTTAAATACGTTAAAATAAGGCGTATTTGCCCTTGTTTTTCATTTCACTTTCGTTTAGAAACGGGGCATAGCCCTACTGTGGACGCACATTGAAAAGCCCACTGAAAGCAGCTCAAAAAGAGCAGAGAACGAATCATGAACAAGATCAACCGCAAACTCGAATACGCCCTCATGGCCCTGAAGTACATGAGCAAAAAAATTCCTGGCGAATTGACGTCCGCGAAAGAAGTTTCCGATTCTTTTCATACGCCTTTTGATGCGACAGCTCGAGTTATGCAGCAAATGGCACAAAAAGGAATTCTTCGCGCTGAATATGGTGCTAGCGGTGGTTACCAAATCACCAAAGACCTTTCCAAAGTGTCCATTCATGATCTTGTCGAGATCATTGAGGGTCCGACGGCACTTGTAAAATGCCTTCATAAAGAGGCGCCTTGCGAAATTCAAGGAACCTGCAACATTGTTTCACCCATCACTCAACTGAATCATCGTCTCACGGAATTCTATAGAAGCCTGAGCCTGAAAGATCTGCTTGTGGATAAATCATCATTGGCTGGCAAAAAGTCAGCGGAGGCTGAGGCGCATGGACAATAAATCCTCCAACAACCCTCTAGAGTCCTACGAATATAAATACGGTTTTACGACCGACATTGAAACCGACGACGTACAAAAAGGTTTGAATGAAGACATCATTCGTCTGATCTCGCAAAAGAAAAACGAACCCGAATGGATGTTGGAATACCGACTTAAAGCGTTCCGCCATTGGCTTACAATGGTCGAGCCGACGTGGGCGCATGTTTCTTATCCTAAAATCGATTTCCAGGATATCCGTTATTATTCAGCACCGAAGAAGCAGGCGGAAGCAGACAAGCCCAAATCGTTGGATGACTTAGATCCTGAGTTGATCAAAACTTTTGAAAAGTTAGGCATTCCTTTATCAGAACAAAAACGGATTTCCGGAATTGCCGTGGATGTGGTTTTTGACTCTGTTTCTGTCGGCACAACACATACGGAAGTTTTGGATAAGGCCGGCGTGATTTTCTGCTCGATTTCAGAGGCGGTACAAAAGCACCCTGAACTTGTAAAAAAATATCTGGGATCTGTCGTTCCTTATGCGGATAACTTTTATGCCGCTTTGAATGCCGCCGTCTTCACGGATGGCTCTTTTTGTTACATCCCTAAGGGTGTTCGTTGCCCTATTGACCTTTCGACTTACTTCCGTATCAACGCCAAAGACACGGGTCAGTTTGAAAGAACTCTTTTGATCTGCGACGAAGGTGGTTACGTCAATTACCTTGAAGGTTGCACGGCCCCTCAGCGTGACGAAAATCAATTGCATGCGGCTGTTGTCGAGTTGATTGCTTTAGATGATGCGGAAATCAAATACTCCACGGTTCAGAACTGGTACACCGGCGATAAAGAAGGTCGCGGTGGCATCTACAATTTTGTGACCAAACGAGGGAAAGCGGCGGGAAAACGCTCTAAGATTTCTTGGACTCAGGTAGAGTCAGGTTCCGCCATCACGTGGAAGTATCCTTCTTGTATCTTGCAAGGGGATTATTCTGAGGGCGCATTCTATTCTGTCGCTTTGACTCACGACCTGATGCAGGCCGACACCGGTACGAAGATGATTCATATCGGTAAAAACACAAAAAGCACGATCATTTCCAAAGGTATTTCCACGGACAAGTCTTCAAACGCCTACCGTGGCCAAGTGAAAATCATGCCTTCTGCTGAAAATGCGCGAAACTATTCACAGTGTGATTCGATGCTTGTCGGGGATAAGTGCAGTGCCAGTACATACCCCTATATTGAAGTAAAAAATAAATCCGCCATGATTGAGCACGAAGCGACGACTTCACGAATCAGTGAAGACCAGATCTTCTATTTGCAGTCTCGTGGTTTGGATATGGAAAAGACAATTTCGATGCTCGTAAACGGTTTCTGCAAAGAGGTCTTTAAAGAATTGCCTCTGGAATTTGCCGTCGAAGCCGTGAAGTTGATTGAAATGAAATTGGAAAACAGCGTGGGTTAGTCCCGCGACGTAAAGGTAAGAGCTATGTTAGAAATTAAAAACCTCCACGCACGTGTTGAAGAAAAAGAAATTCTTAAAGGTCTGAACCTGACCATCAAGCCGGGTGAAGTCCATGCGATCATGGGACCGAATGGTTCCGGCAAATCAACTTTATCTAAAGTCCTTGCCGGACATCCGGCCTATGAAGTGACTGGCGGCGAAGTAAAGTATGAAGTGAACTTTCAGATGAAGAATCTTCTTGAGCTAGAGCCAGATGAACGAGCGAAAGAGGGGATCTTCTTAGCATTCCAATATCCCATCGAAGTTCCGGGTGTCTCTAACTTCACTTTCCTGCACACGTCTTTCAATTCGATTTTGCAGCACCAAGGTTCAGAGCCTATGCCGGAAGGGGAGTTCCGTGAATTCCTGGTTCAGAAATTAAAACTTGTCGGCATGAAACCCGAGTATCTGGATCGTCCGGTGAACACGGGATTTTCTGGTGGCGAAAAGAAGAAAAATGAAATTCTGCAAATGGCAGTTCTTTCGCCGCGCCTAGCGCTTTTGGATGAAACGGATTCCGGTCTTGATATCGATGCTCTTCGCATCGTTTCTGAGGGTGTGAATAAGTTGCGTCGCAAAGACAACGCGATCGTAATGGTGACGCACTATCAAAGACTTTTGGACTATATCAAACCGGACTATGTTCACGTCTTGTTGGGTGGAAAAATCGTTGAAACAGGCGACAGCTCTTTGGCTTTGAAGCTTGAAGATAAAGGGTACGACTGGTTGACGTAGTCAACCGTCGAGGTGAAGAAATGAATTTGCTTTCAACCTATGAAAAATTCAGTCAGACACAGCCTGCAGAAGGGGCCTTGGCTTCTTTTCGTCAGGCCGGTTTTGACTATGCTTCTCACAAGGGGCTACCGACTCGTAAAGATGAAGAGTGGCACTATACCAGTGTAAAAGTCCTCGGGGAAACAAACTACACATCAAGTGCTGTGAATCCTTTTGCGCCCAGCCATGATACGGCTGTGGCGATTAAGAAGTGTTTGAACCCTGAATTCATTAACATTGTTTTCTTTAATGGTGTTTTGGATAAGACCTTAACCGAAGAATTGCCTTCGGGATTTTCTTTGCGTGAGCTTTCAGAGTATCCGACACAGTTTGATGATACTTTTGATGCTTTAAATGGCGCCTATCTGGCGAAACCTTTCGTTCTTTCCTTGGCGAAAGAAACCTCTGTGGAAAAACCTGTGAATTTCGTGTTTTTCACTTCCACAGAGGGCGGTAGCGCCCTGATGGTTCATCCTCGTATTTCATTGCATGTGGGCGCACGCTCTTCCGTTAAAATTTTGGAGAGCTACCACGGATCATCCACTTCTTACTTCGTGAATTCCGTGATGGATCTTCACGTGGGTGAAAGTGCGAAGGTTATTTATGTGCGTTTGCAAGGGGAAGGCGAGTCTGCCGTTAATATCGGTCGCACACGCCTCACGGTTGAAAAGAACGCGAATGTTGAAAGTCTGGCTTTTGCAACCGGAGCAATGTTGTCTCGTCATTCCTTGGATGTGACTTTGACGGGTCAGGGTTCTTCCACCGAGATCTTGGGTGTTTATGCGGTTAGCGGTAAGCAACACGTCGATAACACCTCTTTAATCAACCACCAGGTTGGCGAATGCCATACGAATCAGCTTTACAAAGGTATTTTGGACGGCGAATCCCGTTCCGTATTCAGTGGAAAAGTTCTGATTCAAAAAGGGGCTCAGAAAGCGGACTCGGCTCAACTTAACAATAATCTGTTATTAAGTTCTAAGGCGGAAGCCGATAGCAAGCCGGGGCTTGAAGTTTATGCGGACGACGTTAAAGCGGCGCATGGTTCAACAGTTGGTCAATTAAATCGCGAAGAGCTTTTCTATTTGCAATCACGCGCGATTCCCAAAGCGAAAGCCATCCCCATGTTGAGTTATGGGTTTCTTTCGGAAGTAATTTATAAAATCTCTGACGACAGCATTCAAAAATGGCTGACTCGTCATTTGGATGAGGCGTTCACACGTCTTCATGTTAACGGGTAGGTAATGAGTCAATTAGAACAGGTCTTTTCGGCAGTTAGAAATGAATTTCCGGCACTTACTCAAAAAGTGCACGGGAAAAGTCTGGTGTATTTGGACAGTGGTGCCACCACGTTGAAGCCGCAGGCCGTGATCGATCGTATTACTCATTTTTACTCTTTTGAGACATCGAACGTGCATAGGGGTGCCCATTACTTAGGTGATGTTGCGACTCAAGCTTTCGAAGCGGCTCGTAATAGTGTGGCGCAGTTTTTAAATGCTCGTATGTCTGAAGAAATTGTTTTCGTGCGGGGAACCACGGAAGGTGTCAACCTTGTGGCACACTCGTGGGGAATGACAAATCTGAAAGAGGGCGACGAGATCCTAATTACTGTGATGGAGCATCACGGGAATATCGTTCCTTGGCAAATGGTCGCTGAAAAAGTCGGTGCAAAAGTACTGGCCGTGGACATTTTGGATAATGGTGAGCTGAACGTCGAAGACTTTAAAAAGAAACTTTCTACCAAGACAAAAATGGTGGCCTTCACTGGTTGCTCAAATGTTTTAGGCACGAACAATGATATGAAACTTTTGACCAAGCTCGCTCACGAAGCGGGCGCAAAGGTTCTTATTGATGGTGCGCAGGTTGTTTCTCAGGCAAAAGTCGATGTTCAGGATATCGATTGTGATTTCTTTGTCTTCTCGGCCCATAAGGTTTTTGGTCCCTTTGGGATGGGGGTCGTTTACGGCAAAAAAGAGATTCTGGACGGAATGTCGCCCTATCAAGGTGGCGGCAGCATGATTGCCAAAGTCACGGTTGAGAAAACCACCTACAACGATGTGCCTTTCCGTTTTGAGGCGGGAACACCGCATATCGAAGGTGCCGTTGGCTTGCACGCGGCAATTGATTTCGTAAACCGAATCGGGCTTGAAAAAATCCACAGCTATGAAATGGATTTACTAGCATATGCGACCGAAAAGCTGTTAGCAGTTCCGGATGTGAAAATCTTCGGAACAGCCGCAAATAAAGGTCCTATTCTATCGTTTAATATAAAAGGGGCTCACCATTCTGATATCGGGCAAATTCTGGATCAGGAAGGCGTTGCCGTTCGCGCGGGCCACCATTGCACTCAGCCTCTGATGGCTAGACTAGGCGTGCCTGGAACAGTCCGCGCTTCTTTTTCCGTGTATAATAATCATCAAGACATTGATGCCTTAGTAAAAGCCGTGGCGAAAGCCCGGGAGATGTTGTTATGAGCAGCCAAGATGTACTCATCCGTATTCAAGCGACTCCAAATCCTAATGCTTGGAAATTTGTGTTGGATCGCCCCGTATTGACTGAAGGAAAAGCGACGTATGCCGACGCCAAAGAGGCAGACCAAAGCTTGCTGGCTTCAGCCCTGTTTCAAGTGGAAGGTGTTCGTCAGGTTCACTTCTTTCAGAATGTGATCACGATCACTCACAACTTCGACGCTGATCCGGAAGAGATTCAAAAAAATGTGTGTGCGGTTATTCAGACACGCATGCCTGTGCATAATCCCAATCAGACGCAGATGGATGAAAAGAAATTGCGTCGCGCCAGTCAGCCACCTGAAGTTCAGCGTATTGAAGAGATTTTGGATGAAACTGTTCGTCCCGGTCTGCAAGGCGATGGCGGGGACTTGGATGTGGTGAAGTACGAAGACAATAAGCTCTATGTATTTTATCAAGGGGCATGTGGAACTTGCCCAAGTGCCACGTCTGGAACATTGATGGCGATTGAGGGAATTTTGCGAGATCAATTCAATCCCGAAATCGAAGTGATTCCGGTTTAATCTTTTTTATCGGCCGACGGTTTTCGACTCAGACCCGAGCTGTTCATCCGCGGCCTTTTTCATTTCTGAAGCGACCGATTCCCAGGTATCCTCGGGGCGGCTTACTACGACTGCTGAGTTTCCCATTTTCTCTTCACCGCGTGCACCATAAGCTTGAAGTGAAATTGTTCTTTGTTTTTCTTTATTAAAACCACTGACCGTCAATTTGACTTCAACGATTTGGCCCATTTTCACATTTGCATAACTATCACTGAGGTGGCCTTCAACAACTTGGACATCTTCTGGAACGGACCATTCATAGGAAAGGTCCCCAGTCATTTCCTGATTAACCAGGATTCTTCCGATCAGATGAACTTCGTCATTGCCTGAGCTAGGGATCTCTGAGGAGGCGACTTCAACTTTGACCAGTGCCAGGTGTTTTCCCACGGGGACTGGCATCCAAAATTTGCTTTTTACGGAGGCGGGTTCTCGGTGTTTCTCTTTATTCGAGATGTACGCAAGGCCTGTGATTGCAAATATAAGTCCTATAAAAAGGGTTACGGCTGTTCTGTACCGCATAGCTGCTGACTTCCTTTTTTGATGGTGTAGGTTGCTGTTCCCTGCATTTCTGCGTTGGTCTTACCATAAGCGTTGACCTTCACATTAAGAATGTAGAAGCCCGCAGGCAGGCCACTTAAAGAAATTGTTTCTGAACCCGTGGCGTTTCGACTTTGTCTGGCGATGTACGGACTCTTGTAGCCGGCATACCAATAGTCATCCTCGAAATAGACGTAAGAGCCATAATAAAGAATCAGATCCAAATTCGGCGCATTACTTCCCGATACTGAATTTTCAAGAGTTAACGTCGTCGAAGACCCATCATGTTTATACAGGTAAAAGTCATTGTTCTTTTGCTGATTGGAGCGACGAACGGAATCTTTGTAGCTCATGGTATATTCGACGGCCCCGCCGCTAATGGTTTCGGCTGAGCACGTGTTGGGCGTCAGGAAATAAGCGTAATCGTGCGTCGTTTTATTCTGTTTTTCTTCGACTAGAATGTCATCCCATTCGCTTGTGCCAAAGCCACTTTGCGACAGCATCCAATTGAATAAGCCAGAGTTAGGAATTGGGTAGATCGATGTGTTAACCAAGCTATAGGTCAAAGGATTGCTTTTGCCGTGACCGGAAGTATCTTCGCCCGCAAAGACTTTCCAGATATTTGCGAACGTTACTCCGCCACCAGGTTTCCCAGCCGAGTAAGATGAAGCGATGTTGCGTGTTGCTTTGTAAAGTGTTCGGGAAATAGAGACTTCACGGAAAGTTCCCGTGCCATCTAGATCGCCATCAACGTTGTCGGGTTGAGACGTATCAGTTCCCACGGCGGCAAGGTTGAATGAGATACCGATACAAGTCGTGCAGCTACCCTTATAACCGAAGGTATCCACGTAGTAGTGATACTTTTTTGTGGTCGGTATGCGATCTTCTGCGGCAGAACTGCTTTTGGCATCAGCACCTGTTAAGATGGCTCCTTGAAGGAAGTTGGCCCAGCCCTCACTCCACGCAAGTCGCGCATCAATAATGAAGTTCCCGTTGTGCGATCCACCCGGTGATTCTGAGTTGCCGTAAACATCTTCAAGAAAATGGCCGTATTCATGAAGAATCACCGAGTCGTCGAAATGATCTGTATCCGAAGTTTTCACGTCGCCATTTGAACCGCCAAGAATATACAACTTTCTTTCGCCCGGTGAATAGAAAGATAAGGGCGTCGAGACGTTAAAATAGGTGTACGGATTGAAACCCGCCTTCCAATAGACTGTGACTTTTTCTGCGACCCACCACTTGTTGGCGTTGGCTTCAGGTGTTCCCGCCACGGTGCCATTTTTTCCGATGTTGCGACGGATGAATTCGTTGGCGAGCAAAATGTTGTACATAATATTGAAGGCGCCGCCTTCGATTTTTGCAGAAGCGGCCTCGCTGGCTTCCGCATAGACGGGCGATGAACTTAGATCGAGTGTGCCCGAAGTGATGTTAGCCGAAGAGATCGTGAAGGACTTTGCGATCGCATAGGGCGTGTTTGCATAAATGTCTTCAAGAATGCTGACCTTCAGGTAGCTATTGTAGGCGCGTGAAAACACTTTCAAGGTATAAGTTCCGGCGGTCTTGGGCATTTCAAAGATGGCATATCCTTGAGTGTTTGTTTCCCCTTGCTGAACGCGCTCGCCGGAGGAGTTATAAATATGAAATTCCGCAAAGGGGATGGGGAAGGCGCCGGCGGTGCTCACGACGGAACTAAGACCGTTTCTGTTGCCGCTATCTTCGGGGATATTAAACACAATTGGACGGTATAAAAACTTTGCCGGAATCGTAACCAATACGGGATCACTGACAGCCTTGGGACTTCCATAGTAGGTCGGCTCAGGCGACGCCGGAACTGAACTATAGTCGTTAGGCGAAAAGCCGCCGCCACCGCACGCAGTAATAGATAACGATAGGATGCACAGAGCAGCCGCTAGAATCCGTGATTTCATATGAAGCTTATCGGACTTAAAAAGGCATGACTGAACGAGGGTTTAGGTTGAAATTTATTTTAAATATGTCGCAAATTGACGAAGTTTTTTGCAGGACTGTCTCAAGAAGAAACACGAGGAAAAAGCGCCTGGCGCGCCTTGTGCGCAAATAAAAAAAGGCTCGATGGCCACTCTGAAAACTAAACCTCTTAGCTAAGGTGGGTGACCATGTTAACAACTTCAGGCTTCTCAATACGAGTTGAGCTTGCACACCATTGTCAGGGACAGTCCCCGTAATTATGCTTGTAAGGTTTATTTTCGATGAGCTTTACGCCGTCGAACCCTTACCCTCATTCTATCACGGAACTTTATTCCGTCAATTAAACCGGACTCTCACTTTTACGATAAGATTCCGATAAATTGCTTATGACACCAGAAAAGCTCGATTTTATTTTTCCCTTCTTCGTTTTTTTCTATGGACTCTTGATGGTCTTTGTGCTGGAAAACCCTTATCTAGCGCGGGTCGGCCAAGAGCGTATGGGAGAGATGTATCAGAATCTTGCGCGCCATAAATCCTTGGGATGGGTGTGTTTCTTCGTTGGTGGCCTGTGGTCCGCACAAAACGTGTGGTATTCATCTCTGTAAGTTGACTCTCAAGGTATTGACTCACGGGGCAGGGAAGACTAACTTCTGCTTCCATGTCAGATGCTCCAAACCAACCTCTTCGCAAAACGGAAATGTCAGCGCAAGTCACTCTTGGCGCGGCTGATGTTTTGACGAAATCCAACGAGCCCACAGTTCTTTCTATTGAGCAATTGAATGTTTACATCAAACAACTGCTAGAGGGGCAGGTGGGCATGGTGTGGGTGAAGGGCGAAATTTCAAACTTCAAAGCGCACTCGTCGGGTCACTTCTATTTCAGTCTGAAGGATCCGAAATCACAAATCACAGCCGTGATGTTTCGCGGGCATAACTCACGCCTAAAGTTCAAGCCGACCGACGGCATGGAAGTTATCGTGCGTGGACGTATTACCGTGTATGAACCGCGCGGCAACTATCAACTCATGTGCGAGATGATGGAGCCCGTTGGGGCCGGCGCTTTGCAAAAGGCTTTTGAACAGCTGAAGGCCAAATTGAAAGCGGAAGGACTTTTTGAGTCTTCACGAAAAAAACAAATCCCCACGTTCCCCCGCCATATTGCGGTCGTGACTTCTCCGACCGGAGCCGCCATTCGGGATATTTTGAATGTGCTGTCGCGCCGGGCGAAATCCATCCAAGTCACTGTCGTCCCAACAGTCGTTCAAGGAGAAGGTGCGGCTCCACAAATTTGTGAAGCCTTTAAAAAGGCCATAAAACTTCCTGGTGTCGATGTCGTCATCGTCGGTCGTGGAGGAGGTTCTATCGAGGACATGTGGTGTTTCAATGATGAAACGTTGGCACGCCTCATTGCTTCCAGTCCCGTTCCTGTGATTTCGGCAGTAGGACACGAAATCGATTTTACGATCGCGGATTTCGTGGCGGATTTGCGTGCTCCGACTCCGTCCGCAGCGGCCGAGCTTGTTGCCAAAAGCTCCGGTGAACTTGCAAACAAAGTGAAGTCTTTAGAGCGCATGCTTTACATGTCTTTTGAAAAAAAGATGAAACATCTGCGCGAAAAGATGCTGGGGCTGTCAAAACGTTTGGTTGATCCTAAACGTCGCTTGCAGGATTTAGAGCTGCGTAACGATGATTTATTAAATCGCCTGGAGTTTGCGATGAATCGCTTGTTAAAAGAGCGGGCTCATCGGGTGGAACTTTTGACAGAAAAGTTGGGATCACCGCAAGACTTGATCAATGAAAAAAGAAAAGACCTGCAATATCTCAAGGCGCGTACGGAAAAAGCCCTGATCTTTTCCATTGAGAAAAAACATGCCCGCATGTCACGTTTAATGGGTATCTTGGATAGCCTAAGCCCGTTGAAAGTGGTTGAGCGCGGATATTCGATTGTTACAAAAAATAATGAAGTCATTAAATCCGCGGACCAGGTTGAAAAGGGCGATACTATCGAAGTGCGCTTGGCTCAAGGTTCGCTGACGGCTGTCGTGAACAGCGTGAAAGGTGAATAGATGGATTTTGAAAAAAAATTAAACCGTCTTGAAGAAATCGTTCAAAAAATGGAAAAAGGAGACCTGGCATTAGAGGACTCTTTAAAGCTTTTCGAAGAGGGCGTTAAACTTTCTCGGGAATGTCATCAGCGTTTAAACGAAGCCGAAAGTAAAGTGAAGCTTTTGATGTCGGTTGGAGCTGATGGTCAGCCCGTCGTGACGGATTTTACTTCAGAGGAAAATTAGTTTTGGATTTGGCGATTCAATTAGAACAAGAGATCTCGGCTCGCGTTCAAGCGGTGAATCAGTATGTTGATCACTACCTTGAATCAATGGACTTGCCTGCGGGTGCCGCGATTGCTGAATTACGAAAATCAATGCTTTATTCGGCGACAAACGGAGGCAAACGTTTCCGCCCAGTTTTGTCTGTTCTTGTAGGGGAGCTTCTTGGTTGTCCCTCAGATAAAGTACTGCCTTTCGCTGCGGCGGTGGAGCTGGTTCACACTTATTCTTTGATTCATGACGACTTGCCTTGCATGGATAACGACGATGTTCGTCGTGGCAAACCCACCAACCACAAAGTGTACGGGGAAGACTTTGCCCTGCTTGCGGGGGATGCTCTTTTAACTGAAGCCTTTTATTTAATTTCCGAAAAGTACAGTGACTCAACATTTTTGGTAGGACAACTGGTGCGTCTGCTTTCTTCAGCGGCGGGAATTCGCGGGATGGTCGGGGGGCAAGCCATTGATTTGCGCCCAGGCCCACGTAAGATGATGAAGGAAGAAATCGCGCACCTTCATCTTTTGAAAACGGGGGCTCTTATTCGCGTAGCGGTTGAAGGTGCCGCGGTCATCGCCGGAGCACGTCCCGCTGAAATTGAACATTTAAAAAAATTCGGCGAGGGTTTGGGTCTGGCTTTTCAGGTTGCCGACGATGTTTTGGATCACGGAGAAAAAGATCAAGACGTGCGTAGCTTCACGGGGATTTTAGGTCTGGAAGAAACAAAGTCCTACCTTCAAGAAGTCAGCTCCTCGGCTTTGCAAGAGCTGCATAAAGTATCAGCTGACGCTCCGATGTTGGAATATCTGATCAGCTTCAATCAAAAACGCCAGGTTTAACTATGTCTAAAAAAGTGCGGTTGGATGTCTATCTTGTTGAAAAGGGATTGGCCCAATCGCGCACGCATGCTCAAGAACTCATTGAAGCTGGCCAGGTCTTTATTGTAGAAGGCGCCCATCGCCGCGAGCTCAAGAAGGCCAGTCAAGCGCTGACGGGTGATTGCAATATTCTTGTGGAGGCCGGTCCCGCCAATCGGTTTGTGTCTCGTGGGGGCCTGAAACTGGAAGGAGCTCTTCAACACGTGAAGCTCACTCTTAAGGACAAAAATGTTCTTGATGTGGGTATTTCGACCGGTGGGTTCACCGATTGTCTTTTACAAAGTGGAGCAAAGTATGTGCTTGGTGTCGATGTCGGACACGGCCAGGTTCATCCTCGTCTTTTAAATGATTCAAGATTGAAGGTGTGTGAAGGAGTTAATGCCCGCAGTCTTTCCAAAGACGACACCGTTCTTCCATACGTTCCCAAAGAAAAATTTGATTTGATTGTGATGGATGTGTCTTTCATTTCCATCACCTTGATTCTTCCTGAGCTGCCTTTTTTTCTTAATTCACGGGGCGGCATTCTTAGCTTGGTAAAACCTCAATTCGAGGTCGGTGTTGAAGGGTTGGGAAAGGGTGGAATTGTTAAAGACGAAAGTCTTTATTCTGAAGTCGAAAGGAAAATTCGCGAATCTTGCGCACAGCAATCGCTGGAGGTTCTGGACTACTTTCCGTCTCCTATCGAAGGCAAAGACGGGAATCGCGAGTTCTTCATTTATTGTCGTCATTTAAATAGAATGTGACAAAGTTGGATGCTAGACTTGGCTAATAAAAAAGGGGAACCAATGCGATTGATATTCTCTCTAGGGTTCATTTCTTCTTTGCTTTTTGTTGTAGGCTGTCAGTCTATTCGTACGCGTGAAGATATACGCAAACAACCTCAACCTCGTCCGCCGGTGACGCAGACACCTCAGCAGCCCAGCATCCCACAGCCTCCGCTGATAGAGTCAGATGAAGAAGAGGCTGTGCAAGTTCCCACACCACCTCCTCCTCCAGCTCCGGTGATTCCGACAATGCCAAAAATGGGGATCATTCTTGGCGCCGGAGGGGCAAAAACCTATGCTCACATTGGATTTCTTCATGAGTTGCAGCGAGCAAAAGTTCCGGTGCATTCCATTGGGGGCATTGAATTTGCGGCACCGATGGCGGCTTTATATGCCAACAAGGAGCAGGCCAATGATGTCGAATGGCAGATGTTTAAGTTGAAAAGCGAAGATGTTATTAAAACTTCTTTGTTGGGCTCGGTAAGTAAGAATAGTGATGTCACCGTTCTTAAAGATTTTATGGGAACTGCTTTTAGTCGCTCTAAAGTGGAGGACTTTCGGGTTCCATTCGCATGCCCCTCTTATAATATGAAAAAGAACCAAGTCTATTTGATGAATCGTGGTGGCTTGGATCAGCTTATGTACCTGTGCATGGCTTACCCGCCGTTCTTTAAGCCCTATCAAGGACAAAATGTTTCCGGTGTGCGCGATGTGACGGCGTTGGCCAACTATTTACGTAGCAAAGGGGCGAACTACATTGTTTTGGTAAACGTGTTACAGCCTCCAGGCGGCGCGAAGCCTTATACTTTAGATGCCGCAGCAACCGATAACGTCCTATGGAATGAGATAGCAGGACTGTATAATAAGCCTTTTGCGGGCGTGGATACTGTTGTGTACTTAGATACAACCAATTATGGTATTATGGATTTTGATAAGCGCCGAGAGATCATGAGCAAGGGAGCTGATTCAGCAGCTCGCCAACTAAAAACTCTGACTCGTAAATGGGGCCTTTAGGAGATTGTATGAGAAAACCCACTTTTGATATGAACGTTTTTGCAGAAAGAAGAAGAAAGGTCGGCCAAGAAATTCAGGGCGGGGCCTTGATCGTGGCTTCTCATCCAGAGCACATTCGCAATCATGATGTGCATTTCGCGTATCGCCAGGATTCAAATCTTTTTTATCTGACGGGCTGGGAAGAGCCTGAATCTATTCTGATCTATCGTCCTGGCTTAAAACCAGAGACTGTTATGTTCGTGCGTCGACGTGATCCCGAGCGCGAAACTTGGGATGGGTTCCGTTATGGCCCGGAGGGCTGTGAGAGCGAATTCAAGATTGATAAAGCCTACCCCATTGATGAGTTTTCTAAAGTAGCGCCGCAACTTCTTAAAGAAGTTGATCGCATTTATTACCGATTGTTCAAGAACCCGGAAGTAGATCACCAGATGCAGGGTGTTCTTGAATCTGTTAAACAAATGCAGGGACGCACCGGATATGGCCTTCTTTCTATTCATGATGCAGACACCTTGTTGGGTGAGTTGCGACTGGTAAAAAGCGAATATGAGCTGACCCAACTTCGTGAGGCTTGTGAAATATCCGCTCAAGGACATTTGGCGGCAATGCGCTTCACTCGTCCTGGAGTGACTGAACGTCAGGTTCAAGCGGTCCTTGCGCATCACTACTTTATGAAGGGTTCTGCCCGTGAAGGTTACAATCACATTGTGGCGTCGGGAAACGCCGCAACGACACTGCACTACAATTTTAATGATCAGATCTGCAAAGATGGCGACCTGCTTTTGATCGATTCCGGTGCTGAATACAATTACTACACTGGTGACATTACAAGAACCTACCCCGTGAACGGCAAATTCACCGACGAGCAAGCGCGCGTCTATGAGGGCGTTCTTAAAGTGCAAAAGCAAATCATCGATTTTGTAAAACCGGGAATTGTCTTCAAAGATCTTCATGAAATGGGCACGTCTTTGCTGACTGATCTGATGTTGGAGCTGGGTCTTCTTTCGGGACGAAAAGAGGATTTGATTCAAGCTTTGGCGCAAAAGAAGTATTATCCGCATGGCATCGGTCATTGGTTAGGTATGGATGTGCATGATGCCGGCCTTTATTTCAAAAAAGGAGAGCCGCGTCCGATCGAAGCCAATATGTGTTTTACAATCGAGCCGGGTCTTTATATTCCGGCAGAAGATACGTCTGCGCCACAAAAGTATCGTGGCATTGGCATTCGTATCGAGGATAATATCCGTGTGACTTCCACAGGATCAGAGAACATGACCTCTTCTGTTCCCAAAGAAATTACGGATATCGAAAAAGTCGTGGGTAAAGCTTAGGTTAAAAAAAGCCTCTTGAATCCAAGAGGCTTTTTTTATGCCCCAAGGGCACTTTCGACGGCGGTCAGGTTCTGCGAAATGACGGAGAGGCGCTCTCTCAATCTGTTGGACTGATGCAATCCTGATTTACTTTCTCCATCGATCCAACGCAGGATTTGTTTGAAATCTTCCGTTAAGCCCTCCATGTCCCCTAAAAGGGCTTCCAATGAAGATGAGAGCTCTTTCACTCGGGCCATTTCGATTTTACCAACCACGCAAATAACATCCATTCCGGCCGTCACTTTTGAAAGCATCGCAACACATTGTATGAGTGATTTGTTTTCTTCGATCAATTTTTGAGCGGTGGCTTGTACTTCCGCGAAGTTCGTTGAAATAAGTTGTTTAAGCAGATCGCAGTTTTGTTTAAGAATCTTTTCTTGTTCTTTTTCCAAAGAAGCAGATTTGTCTGTTAATAAAGATTCTTCGAGCAGACAGTTCATCATTTCTACTTGGAAGCGGGCAATAGCAATGGCAATGAACATTCCCGACGCAGCCCGATCGAAGGCGGCAAAAGTTTTTTCAAAGTCCTCTGAGTTGGAAAGTATTTCTGAAGCCAATTTTTCAAGATTATTGGAAACGACCGCTAACGGTTTTCCTGCCTCTCCCAATTTCGCAGCAGAAATAGTCAGATTTGTCGTTACCATCTGAACTTGCGAACAAATATCGGCCAAGCCATGAGATTTCGAGTTCAGGACTCTGGTTCTTTCGGTTAGTTGATCCGCGATGCGAAAGGCCTCTCGGGCCATCACTGTGCAAGAACGCGAGCTCGTAAGAAGAGTTCTTAGTAAACCTTGGACGGCATTGATGTCTAAAACATTTTCTGTGGAGGACAGCAACTGATCTCGAGACTTCATCTCTGTTAACAGGGCGTGAGACATAAATTCTTCATAAGAATTAAAGCCTCTGTCTTTAAGTGCCTGAAGAAGTGTCTGGACGGCAGTATCGAGGTCTTCTCCCGCGCCTTCTTTTTGAATGAGGTCGTTATAAATATTCTGAACTTCAGGCAAGAGAGCCGTGCTGGGCTTGAGTCGGATGGAAAGATATCCATCCTGCATGGGAAAAGCCATTGCGAAAACCCAGTAGTAGCGGCCGCTCTTGCTTTTGTTTTTGACGTAGGCACAAATGGGGCGGCGATTTTGCAGAAAGCTCCAAAAAAGCTTGAAGACACTGCGGGGCATATCCGCGTGCCTGATGATGTTGTGAGGTTTCTGCATGACTTCGTGTTCTGCATACTCACTGACTCGAAGAAAAACTTTATTGGCGGCTTCGATACGCCCTTTAAAGTCAGTTTTTGAAAAGAATAGTTCTTCTAATGCGAAGTCAGCTTCCATATCCAACACGCAGTGCCTCCAATGTGCAGGCACTTTTATATTCTTGAGAATACAAACGCAAGATTTATGAAAATGATTCGTGAAATATCGACGGGAGGATGAGACGTATTTCTTCTAGCCAATGAAGCGATGATGCAACCAAGAATTGTTGTGCGCATGTTGTTGGAGTTCAAACTCTGTCTTGAAAAGTTTGTCGTCGCGTGAAGCTGCACTGACCGCAAGGCTTAAATGTGTCGAAGATTGAAGAAGTTGAAAATCACCCATGGTATTTCCCGAGGCAAAGAAAGGTTTCTTGCCGGAAGTGAACTTGAGTAAAGCATCTACTTTTCCTTCGCGATAGGTGATCACACCTTTTTGCGTTTCGGTAATAAGGCCATTTTCCACTACTGTCTCTATACCGATCACATTGTCCTTGTTTAGACCTATGATTTCAGCGCCGGGTTCGACGGCCCATTTTACAGACGCTGTAATAACGAAAACCCGAACACCACGAGAAAGAAAAAGTTCGATCAACTTCTTCTGTTCTAAAAAGATAGGAAGAGGAGCTTGTTCTTTCACGGCCTGACGAGCCCACTCGTGGACTTGCTCTAACTTCTGACCTTTGCAAATTTGAGCTAGCCAAAGGTAGGCTTTTTGGGGATTTTCGGCCTTTATAGATTCATAAAGATTCCAGGCCTGCGGCGGCAAATCGACAAGCTTGTTGTTGATTTGATAACGAAAGAAGGTTTCACCGAAGTCAATATCCCACAGAGTTCCATCTGCATCAAAGGCCGCAACCGGAGAAGAATCCTCTTTCAAAACTTGGTCTAGTGTCGTATTTATGCGGTTCCAAATCTCGATGGAATAGTCTTTGTATTTCATATTCTTCTAGTATGAAATAAGAAGAGTAAAATGACAAGGAGACCTCAGGCCATGAGCCTTTTTTGCCGTGTGATTCAGGCGGAAGATTTGCAAGATATTTTAGATCTCGAAAACAAAAAGCTTCAAGAAGCTTATCCGGACGAGATGGAAAGAATGATGGCGGGTTGGAACTCGAAGTTCCGAATTGAGGCCTTGAATCATTATATTCCATTGGGCTGGAGTTTCTTAGCTCGCGACACCGAAAACGACAGGCTCATGGGATATTTTATTGCGCAGCCTCTTTTGTTTTTGGACGGGCAGACTCAGACCCTATGGGTTGAGCATGTTCAATATACATCGCTTCAGGCTCGTGATGAGCTTTGTGAGCTTGCCTACAAACTTGGTCGCGAAAAACATCTGCAACGTGTTTACTTCCCGAATGACAATGGGGTCCCAAACTCAATCAAAGCTTTCAAGTCGGAAAGCTGGCAGCCGGGCACTCTTTCAGTCAAGACAACAAAGGGATAAGATTTATGAAGAATTTCTCCTTCGCCAACCGTATCCAGAATATCAACAAAATGAAAACGCAGGAATTTGATCTGGTTGTTATCGGAGGGGGAATAAACGGGGCCGGCGTGGCCCGCGACGCTTCAGCTCGCGGTATGAAGGTCGCATTGATCGAGGCGCGTGACTTCGCATCCGGTACTTCATCAAAATCCAGCAAGCTTATTCACGGGGGCATTCGTTACCTGGAAAACATGGAGTTTAAACTGGTATTTGAGGCTCTCAACGAGCGCACGCGTTTGTTTGAAATGGCTCCGCATCTGGTTCATCCTCTTCGCTTTATGATTCCTCTTTATCAGGAAAGCCGCGTAGGCATGTTTAAAATGGGTATGGGCATGTGGTTGTACGATGCCCTTTCTTTGTTTCAGGCCCCAGAAATCCATGAGCGTTTGGGTGCGAAAGAATCTTTAGACAGGATGCCTGCAATTCGAACGCAAAATCTTTTAGGCTCTTATATCTACTCAGATGCATACATGGATGATGATCGTCTGGTTCACGAAACACTGCGGTCGGCGAATGAGAATGGTGCCCTTTGTGCAAACTATGTGAAAGCCACAGGTGCGAAATACACAAACGGAAAAATCACCGAAGTTGTTTGTGAAGAACAGTTTTCTAAAGAGACCTTTTCCATCAAAGCTCGTCATGTGGTCAGTAGCGTAGGGCCCTGGACAGATCAAGTTGCACAAACCCTGCTGCGCGACTGGAAGAAAATTCTTCGACCGACAAAAGGCATTCATCTGACACTTCCGAAGCATCGTTTGCCTTTGACCAGCGCGGTTGTTATGGCGGCGGAAAAAAGCGATCGCATTGTGTTTGGAATTCCCCGACATGAAATGATCATTATTGGCACGACTGATACCGATTTCAAAGAGTCACCAGAAAACGTGATGGCGACACCCGATGATGTGAAATATTTGCTCTCAATCACGGACTACTATTTTCCGGGGGCGAAACTTACAGCGCATGACGTGACAGCCAGTTATGCGGGCGTCAGACCGCTAGTCCATGACGGTTCAGCGACAGAAGGAAAAACCAGTCGTGAACATACAATCCTGAACGACGATTCGGGCATCACGTTCGTGGCGGGGGGGAAATACACGACTTATCGATTGATGTGTCAGCAGACTGTGGATCGTGCGCTTGAATCCTTTTCCCTGGAAGATCGGGTTAAATTTGTAAAGGCGGACACAGCCAAACCTTTAAATCCCTATACCAGTGTTGATACATTCCATCAGGCGCAAAGCTTGGCAGAAGCTTGGTCGCAAGAAACGGGTCGTCCTTTGGAAGATGTTAAGCTACTGTGCGAACGCTATGGCCTAGAGGCGGCAGAGATTCTGGAAAAATATTCTGAGAAATATAGCTACTGGCAACTTGAGGCGGCTCAGGCGATCGACTCTACGATGTGTCTGCATATGAGTGACTTCTATTGTCGTCGCGTTCCTCTTTTCTTGGCGGATCGGAATCACGGCGTGAAACATATTGATGAAATCGGCGCAGTCTTTCAGGAAAAACTGGGATGGAGCGATCAACGCCTGCAAGAAGAAAAACACAACCTCACGGCTTACATGGCCCGCGAGGTGGAATGGAAGAAACACTTTTAGTCCAATCTCTTAGAGACCGATGTTGTCAGCACTGTCTAAATCTTAGATAGTTGCAGATGCCGTTAAGTCGTATATTTAAACCTAAGCTGGCAGGAAGTTTGAACTTTAAGCGATGTTGCTCGTGCGTGGAGGATGTCGATGAGTTTAAAAAATTCTTTGCTTTTAACAGCCCTCACTATGACTTTGGGTGCCTGTGGTAACGGCAGCGGAGGTGGCCAGCCCATCACGGCTGCGGCTCCCATCCCCAATGCGAATCCAACGCCAAGCGCGGTGGTAACTGAAGAACTGACGTATGAGTTTTCATTCAACGGTTGCTCAACAGGACGACACAAATTGCTTTCCAAGAAAGAGTTCTGTGATGCCCTTCTGAATGATGCATTAAATAATAGCTGTGCACGTGAGCTTAGAATTGAACACTACAATCGCCACTGTACGGGAACTCAGTCGACAAGCGCGGGGAGTCTGCTTCCTTCGAGTGCGGCTCGTTGCATTGTCAGCGGGATGGATTTGAAAGATCGGACCTTCATCGACAATATCAATCCCTTCAATCCGCAACGTCGCCAAAGTATGCGTGATATGTATTGGAACGGTCGTGCGGCTCAAGCTTATGATCTGCTTTTTTCTAGCAGTTCCTATGGTCGCGCACGTTTCATTGTGACTCCGGCCTCTGGTTTCGACGGAGCTCAAGGAGAAATTTTTCTTCAACAACAAAAAGGAGAAGAAAAGTTTTCGGCGCGGGGAGGTTTGGGGTCCTCTTTGCGTATGGTCGTCACGAATTTTACTGATGAAAAGGAAGTGGACGCCGTTTGCGTTTCTGACAAGGCCTTCCGTATTGCCAAAAGAGACCTGAAATCTGTGAAGTGTTCTTTCCGTCTTGGTGCCGCGAACGACAAAAACTCTGTCGTTCGCGAGGACTCATTGACCTGGGATTTATCACGCCCTGTACAGAAAGAAATCTTCCGCAATCGTCGCGGTGGATCCATCGTTGTGAAGCTAAAACCCGCCATCAACGGAGAAGAAGAGCGCATCGAAGTGGAAACTGTCGAGTTGGATATCGACAAGACATTCAAGGCCGAGTCGGCCCTGAATGAAGGTCTGGAAATTCGCTACCAAGGTCGCCAGACCCGTTCCGACTTTGTCCTTCAATGCGCACCTGCGTCAAAATAACTGCGACACGGGCCTAAATATCTGCATTGACTCTGCTTTTCATCGCTCCTAGACTTGAGTTGAAAAGAGAGAGTCCGCATGAGTTTTTTTGACAAAGTTCAAGATTATTTTTCGAATGATATTGCCATTGACCTTGGCACCGCCAACACCCTTGTGTACGTAAAAGGACGTGGAATTATTCTCGACGAGCCTTCCGTTGTTGCGGTTCAAAAAAATTATCGCGGAATGCAAAACCGTGTTTTAGCGGTCGGTAAAGAAGCTAAAGATATGTTGGGACGTACACCTGGTAGTATCGTCGCCATCCGCCCTATCAAAGATGGTGTTATCGCTGACTTTGAAGTGACTCAATCCATGCTGAAGTACTTCATCGGAAAGTCTTTGGGAGAGAAAAAGTCCTTCATCCGACCACGTATTATCATCTGCGTTCCTTACGGTATCACTCAGGTTGAAAAGCGTGCGGTGAAAGAGGCCGCTCAATCTGCGGGAGCTCGTGAGGTTTATTTGATCGAAGAACCAATGGCCGCAGCCATCGGTGCGGGTCTTCCCATCACAGAACCTTCTGGAAACATGGTTGTGGATATGGGGGGCGGCACCACGGGCGTTGCGGTGATTTCTTTAGGTGGTATCGTTTACTGTAAATCGATCAAGGTTGCCGGCGATAAATTCGATGAGGCCATCGTGAATTACGTTCGTCGTCAGTTCAATTTGTTGATCGGTGAGCGAACCGCTGAAAATATCAAAATCCAAATCGGTAATGCGTATCCATTTGAAGAAGAAAAATCAATGGAGATCAAAGGTCGTGACCTTGTTGCCGGTGCGCCGAAAACTATCGAAATCACCTCTTCTCAAGTGAATGATGCATTGATGGACCCTTTGTCTGAAGTGGTGGATGCGGTTCGTACGGCCCTAGAAAAAACTCCGCCTGAGTTGGCTTCTGATATCGTCGATAACGGTATCGTTCTAACGGGTGGGGGTGCTCTTTTGGCGAACCTCGACGTATTGCTAAGAGAAAGAACAGGTCTGCCTGTTTCTATCGCCGAAGATCCTTTAAGCTGCGTAGTGATGGGTTCTGGAAAAGTTCTCGACCAGCTTGACCTTCTCAGACAGCTTACAGTCGACTAATATATAAGGAACTATGACCGAGGCTGACGTACAATCTATCGCTTTGTTTTTCTACTTTGCTTTACTCGATGATCAAAAAGCGATAGAAGCTTCGTCTCAGGCCCTGGCCCTTAGTCGGGCTCGCAAAGACAGAAATCCTAATTTAAAAAATGATGTTGCTATTGTCGCTGCCACTAAAATGGTGTGGGACAAATACAAAGCACGTGTCGCTCGTGGGCGCCCAAATACCTCGGTAGAGTCCGGATGGCTCATTCCCGATGGGACTGATCTGGGTCCATGGCGTGAATTCCAAAAATCAGCCTCCGAAGATGAGCTTCTGACGGTGATTTGGTCTAAAATTCTAAAAATTGAAGATGATGATATATCTGAAGGCCTGGGTATCACTCAAGGTACGATTCGCTACCGTTTGGGGCGCGCTCTTCGCAAGCTGGGAAGTATGACTCAAGCAGTGGGTAAGTTAAAGCATGGCACAGGAAAATAACCTTCATCTTTCAAAAAAAGGAAAAAGAGAGATCTCTCCTTTTATTGGGCACGAGTTGCTTTATGACTATCTGACGGGGTCTCTAGATAAAGACCGTCGCCTGGCCGTTGAAGATCATGTGAAGTTTTCCCGCGATGCGCAGTTAGACCTTACGAAAATTCAAAATGGTCAGGCTTATGCCGAAAAGCTGGCAGACACCGTCGTGTCTCAGCACATTATCGGCCAAATCAATGCACCTTCAAACTACATGTCGGTGCTGATGCAGAAATCGAATTTCGACAAATGGCCCCAAGGTCTGAAGTGGGGGCTTGAAGCTTTAGTTGTCGTGGTTGGTATCGTTGTTCTTCTATCCATCACACCTTGGCAAAAAGTCATGGATTTAACCACCAGCACGGGCTCAAAAGAGTTAGTTCTGGCCGAGGTTTCAAAAACCGGAACGGCCCCCGCGATCGTCGAACAACCTGAATTTGTCGATGAAGGCGTTAAAGAAACCGCAAGTCCAGTGCCGACGCCGACTCAAGAGCCGACAGAACCCGTGGCGGCTCCATCACCGACCACAGTTGCGGCGAAGAAGGTCGCACCCACGCCCGAGCCGACTCCTACTACGAGTCCCGCAGCCGGCGGTGGTTTTCTTTATCGTGGCGACATTGCGGTTACCAACATCGAGGTGATTGGTCCCAAAATCACAGAAAAAATCGCGGAGCTGGGTGGACGTAAAGCCGGAGCCGTGGAACTGGGCTGGAAAAAAACTTCGACCTCTATGTACTATCACTTCACCATTCCTGAAGCAAAATACCAGGATCTTATGACATTCCTGGGTACTTACGGAAAACCGAAGATTGCAAAGGAAAAACATCCTCGCGTGATGCCTGACGGAATCGTGCGACTTATTATTACTGTGGATGAAGCCAAGAAGTGAAAACTCTAAGGAAGAAACCTAAAAGATCATTACGTACGATTCTGATCGTTTGGTTTGTTCTTTTCTCAGTTGTACCTTTAGCGTTCGTCACAATTTATTCCATGATCAAATACGAAAAGGCCATTGATCATGAACTCTCGCAACGCCTTAGTGGAAATGCGCGTGAAATTGAAGTGGCCTTGACGGATCTTCGTTCCGGTCTTCAGCAAAAGCGTGACAAATATGTTCGTGACCCCAGCCTTGTCTATCACATCACAATGGGAGAGGGTTCGACACTTCGTACTCTTTCAAGTCAATGGATTCGTTCCGACAATATTTCTAGTCTGACCTTTTTCAATCGTGAAGGACGGATGTTGGCTTCGGTTTTCAAAGACGACAAGGATGTCATTCGCAGTTTTGTGCCGACTCAAGATGCTGTATTCCTGTCGGCTAAGTACATGGCTCAGGTGAAAGACGAAAATGAAATCGCCCTGGCTGAGTTCGGCGAAAATCAAAAAGTAAACTTGATTTTGATATCGAAAGTGACCGGAGCCGGCGGACGTGTTGTCGGCTATGTGGAACAGATTGTGGATATCGACAAAACTTTCGTAGGAAAAATTAAGAACCGTCTAAAGCTTGAATTGATATTTTTTAAGGACTCGGGCCAGGTTGTCGTCGCTAGTCATCCTGACTTCTATCTTTATAAAAAAGACTTTTTCCGCCCTTATTTTCGTCCCGGAGCCGAACCATTCTTTGACTTAAATATTCGAACCACACCTTATGGCTTTTTAGTATATCCTTTGGATTGGGGAATCACGAAGTTTTACGTCGCCCTGGGTGCATCGAAAAGTGAAGCAAAGGCTGTTCTTAAAAATGTAAACTACGCTTTTATTACGGTTGTCGGCGCTGTTGTCGTGCTACTCGTTCTCACAATTCTTGTGACTTCAAGCTGGGTATTGAAACCTTTGTATGATTTGGTGGATGCGCTACAGTCTTTTGAATCTCAAGAGCAAGCGGTGACAATTCCGGTGAAGAATGACACCGAGATTGGTCTTCTGACGGAGTCCTTTAACGAAATGAGTAAGAAGATCTGGCAAGCACGTTCGGATCTTAGAAAAAAAATCACAGAGCTTGAAGCTGCGAATAAAGAATTAAAGGACACACAAACCAAACTGGTCCACTCGGCAAAGATGGTCAGTCTAGGTCAGTTGGTCGCGGGCGTGGCTCATGAGCTGAATAATCCTATTGGTTTTATTTACAGCAATATGACCCACCTAAAAGAATATTCTGAAAAACTGATACAAATTGCTGAGGTCGCAGAAAAGGACCCCAAAAAACTTCCGCAGGTCAAAGAAGAGTACGAGTTTGACTATATCGTCAAGGATCTGCCGAAGTTGGTGGCGTCCTGTCAGGACGGCGCTCGTCGCACACGTGATATTGTGTTGGGCTTAAGAAACTTTTCCAGATTGGAAGAGGCGAAACTTCAAGAGATCGACGTGCATCAAAGTTTGGATACGACTTTGAATCTTCTTCAGGGCGAAATCAAAAACCGTTTGGAAGTTCATCGACAATACGAACCAATTCCGATGATTCATTGTTACGCAAGTCAGATCAATCAGGTGTTTATGAATATTCTTTCAAACGCCGTCCAGGCTATAGAAGGAACGGGTCATATCTGGATTTCTACGACGGCTTTGAAAGACTACAAAGGGTCTAAGGATCGTCGTGGATGGGTGCAAATCTCAATTCAAGACAGCGGAAAAGGAATGTCAGCCGAAACGCTTGAGAAAATTTTCGATCCGTTCTTCACTACGAAAGGCGTTGGTCAAGGCACCGGTTTAGGTCTGAGTATCTCTTACGGCATTATTCAAAATCACGGGGGGGAAATTCAGGCCCGCTCCGAAGTGGGTGTTGGAACCGAATTTATCGTGATCATTCCCGTATACCCGCCGATTCAAGAAAAGAATCCCGCACCTTTGTCCTAAAGCTTTGGTCTGGTTACGCCGAGAAGAAAAATATGAAAGCACTCATTTCTTGGCTCTTTTTCTTCATCGCATTTGCGGCTTATGCGCAAGAATCTGCGCCGTTAAAACTATCGGGAACAGTGCCTCTTAAAGCTGAAGTGAATATTCATTTTGGAAAAGCGGGACAAGCTCATATTCAATCCAAGAGTTCTCCCGGACTGAAAACTGAAATTGAAAAGCGCCGACCAGCATCCATCGTGCGTGTTTCCGCGCCTTGATTTTTCCTCTCTTAGGACTAGTTGTTAAAATCCAAACATTTTCGACGTTTCCCCTCTGAAAGCACTTCGATAAGCTAATGAATATGTTCAAAAATATTCTGGCCGTGATTCTTGGTTTTGTGCTCATTCCCTGTGTATCCTTTGCATTTCGTCTGACACCGATGGTGGTTCATTTTTCGCCGACAGGACCCAAAGCGACACAAGTTCTGACTTTGGAAAATCCTGGCAATGAAAAGGTTCCGATTCAGATAGAGGTTTTCACGCGAACCACTGACGACAAGGGCGAAGAGGTTCGAAAGAAAACCGAAGAATTCAATATCTATCCTGAACAAGTGGTGCTTCTGCCCAATGAAAAAAGAAATGTGCGAGTCACGTGGTCCGGGGAATTCCAAGGGACAGATGAAAAAGCCTTTCGTATCATCGCTTCGCAGCTTCCAGTTGAATTTCGTGATCGGAATGCGAAGCCCAAAGCCAACGGCGTCAATCTTAACTTTCTTCTGCAATACGTGGCTTCGGCATATGTCACTCCTGAAGGGGCGATCCCCAAGATCAAAGTCAAAGAAGTCAGATCTTTGGATAAAAGAAAGCTCAGTGTAACAGTGGCGAATGAAGGTTCTGCCCATTTTGTTTTGAAGCCCAAGTCTTTGAAGATTTATTCTGGCGAAAGCCTGGTAGCAAGCATTTCACCAGTGGCGGATTTAGAGAACGTCAATCTTCTGCCTAAGACCGAAAAGACGATCACCGTCCTGACCGGCAAAGAAATAACGACTAAGACCTTGCGTGGAGATCTTGAACTTGCGGAGTCCGGCGATTGAAGCTGATTTTTAGCCTCCTATTTTTAACGGCCTCCCTGAGTATGTCGGCTTGGGCCCAAGGGCCGCGACCCGCGCTTGCAAAACCCTATCTGGTTGCGCCGCTAATCCTAGATCAGCGCGTGATCGGTGAGGCATGGATTTTTCCCAGGGATGATCGAAAAAATTTTTCAGTTGAAGCCAAGCCTCTATTGAACGGGCTGCAACCTTATCTTAAGGACAGCCTTTATCAAAATTTGCAAAATCGTCTGCGTGCCGAGGGTGTCGTCACGTTGCAAGATTTAGAAGGTGTTGGCATTTCGCCAATTTTTGATGAAGCACGCTTAGAGCTTAAGTTAGATCTTCCTCTTAAATACCGTAAGGGCAACGATTTGGATTTGAACTATGCAGAGTTGAGCAGTCGCCCTTATCAACGTCCGCGCGAACATAGTGGTTATTTGAACCTGCGACTGCAGCAATCCTATCAGTATGGCTCGGGTGCTAATGACGAAAAACTGCCTCTGTCTTCGCATGTGGATTTTGTCGAAAATATCAGAGGCTTTGTATTAGAGTCTTCCGGCGAATATCTAGAGGGGAGTGCTCACCCGTGGAAACGTCAGGATACCCGCATTCGCAAAGACGACGAAGAAAGAATGTTACGCTATACACTGGGCGATTTGACCCTAAGCGCTCGTGGATTTCAATTGGCGCCTAACATCGCAGGTCTTTCTGTGGTGCGGGAATTTTCTATTCAACCCTATAAAACCCTTCGTCCTTTAAGTAATACAGAAATTGTTATTAAGCGGCCTTCGTTTGTTGAAGTTTATGTGAATGGATTCTTATTCAGTCAGCTTCGTTTGGCTCCCGGAGTATTCAACATTCGAGATTTTCCGCTAGCCCTAGGGCAGAATAACGTCAAAGTTAAAATTCGCGACGATTTCGGACAGGAAGAGACTTTTGATTTTTCGGTTTTGTTTGAAAACACTTTATTAGGTCGGGGAGTGCAAGAATTTTCTTATGCCTTCGGTCAGCCTTGGAGCGAGTCCGGTGCCGACCGAGCTTATGATAAGAATAGTGCTGTCACATTGTTTCATCGAATGGGTTTGAGCGACCAACTTACTTTTGGTTTGAACTTCCAAAACTACCTTGCTCAATCTTTAACTGGAGTTGAGTTTTCTGGTATCAGCCGCTGGGGCTATTTTTCTTTCGACGGCGCGCATGCATCACGCAGTGACGATTTCCAAGGTTATGCTGAAAGGATTCGTTACCGAACTTTGGATAGAATGTTCGGAATAGATGTTCCCATTGTTTTGACTCTGGAAGCTGAAAACCGAGATCCTAATTTTGTTCCCGTTTCGATTCTTGATGTAGGTTTGAACTCGTTCTTAAGACGCTATGATTCGCAGCTGAATTTTCGCTTTTCACAAAACTGGTATTTTGGGTTGGGCGCGGGGGCGCTGGAAGTTCCTTCGGGTCCCGATGAAAGAATTTATCGCGCAAACTTTGTCATTCCAATCAACAATCAAATACGCGTTGAGCTGGGATATAATAAAACCGTAGCTCAAAATGAAGAGGATCGTGGGTTGATATCATTCTTCTGGGCTGAGCCTCAGGGCAAATACAGCGCCAGTGCATATTATGACAGCCTTCAGAAGTCCGCAAATTTGACCGTGAACAGAAATAACCTTTACAAGTATGATGATTTCAGGGCCTCTGCCTCTTTGCAGGGAAGCGATGGCAATGAAGGTGGAAATCTTAATGCCGAATACTTGTCACAGGCATTTAGTTTGCGTTTAGAACATTTCACCTCTCGCCAGAATTCTTCGGACATCAATACAACGTCCTTGGGTCTTAACACCGGCATCGCCTGGGTCGGTTCACACGCGGCGCTGACGCAACCAATCTACGACAGTTTCGTTTTAGTTCATTCGGAAATCTTGCCTGAAGAACAAGAGTTGGTAATCAACCCAAACGGCGACAAGGGTGAAGCGAAACTCGGCCCTCGTCACACCAGCGTCTTGCGCGATCAAACGGCTTATTACAAGTATACAGTAAATGTGGACTCTACGTCACTACCGGTCGGCTATTTGCTGGAAAAAGAATACTATAATGTGCAACCCACGTATCGAAGCGGAATCCTGTTGAACCTGAACTTGAAAAAGAAAGTCATGGTGAAAGGTCGTGTCGTTGATCAAAATGGTCGCGTTCTTTCATATATCGCCGGAGATATTCTAAATTCACAGGATCAGCTCGTGGATAATACGTTCTTCACAAACAAAAACGGCGGATTTCTTATTGAAGGTTTAGAGCCAGGAAAATATAAAATCATGACCGATCGCCCTTATCTTGGACCTCTGTATTTTGAAGTCAAAGAAGCTCCTGGAAATTCACTGGATTTGGGAAGCATTGTTTTAAAGAAAGAGGATAGTGAATGAGAACACTCTTTTTTCTGACGCTGCTATTTATGAATCAAATCGCTTTGGCGGATGTTGATAACTGCCACAACATGCAGTTGCAGACATCACAGACGGCAGTTAATTTTAATAATACAAATACGGCGGCACCCACTTTCACAGTCAAGGCAAACACGCAGTTTGGCGGCTGCGATTTTTTTATTACTTTTGATAACGGGGACGCTTCGTCCTATTCCAGTCGTGCACTTGAACAGGGATCTGATAAGTGGCCCTTTCAAGTGTCCAAAGACTCGGCCCAACAAAATATTCTGAAACACTTTCCTTTTGTGACAGGCCCTAACGACGTGCTCACGGGATCACTGGCAGAGGGCAATAACGACAGACAAGTGAATGTGACTTACTATGCCCAGATTGATGATTCCAACCCTTGGCTAAAATTTGGAAATTATTCGGAAACTTTGACGGCCCGTTTGTATAAAGGTTCACCGGCCTCTCCAGGCAATTATACCTTTATCGATTCTCGTGCGATTGCTTTTTATTACAATGCTCAGAAGAGAGCCGACATATCGATCACGGCCCCCGGCGGGGAATTTGATATTGGCGACACGACAGAGACGATGAACTTCGGGGCTCTGTCGACGGGATTAACACGTGCGGCTTCTATTATTCTGAAATACAACGCAGGATATATGCTTTATGCCTCTTCTCAAAACAACGGTCGCCTTAAACATTCGACGGCGAATCAATTTATTTCCTATGTGCTAACCATCAGTGGAAGTGCGATCAATTTATCCGGAACGGCTTCTAACCCCATTCAGGTGGCGAGGGTTTTGGGAAGGTCGCCGGCTAGCGGGACAGTTTTGCCAGTTTCGGCGACAATCGGAACTGTTGCGACCAATCAGCAGTCGGGAACTTATTCCGACACGATTACTTTGACAGTGCAATCTGCCGAATAAAAAAGCCAACCTCGAGGGTTGGCTTTCTATTCTTTAGCTTTAAGCTAGCGGAACTAGTTTGCTTCGATAGCAATCGTCAAGGTGTCTTGGTAAGTACCAGCAGCCGCATTTGCGTAAGCCGTTACATCCACAGCAACCTCAGAGGTGTCTGTGGTCAGACCCGTCAGCGCCGTTACGTTCTTAACAACAACACCTGCGACAGTTGGAGTTACAGAAGCCGCACCGTCATACCCAATTTTGTAAGTGGTTTTTTGTGCTGAGTTCGTCGTGTGTCTAAGCTCGCCACCTGTTGGAGATGAGATTTTAATTTTATAACCGTTTAAATTATTTGAGGTCTCAGTCACCGTCGCCACGTTTTTCCCCGTTTCGCCACCGGTGATATTTAAAGAAGTATTGTTGGCAGTGTTAGCCGCAACAACGATGTCATTGACAACAGACACCGTACCTTGAAGAAGAAGAGTGCCCGAAGAGGCTGCCATCGCAGTTGAGCCTAAAGCCAAAGTCGCCATTACTGCGGTCGCAATTTTAGTAATTTTCATGTAAAGATCCTTTCTTCGATAGAAGAATTTATTGTTCAAAACTTTCACCGAATCTTTACTTCACGTCGTGTGCCATCCAGGAATTGCGATTAAATGAACAAGGAAACACTGAAACTGTCTAAGAATAAGACATCGTAACCAAGAACGCTTGACATGCGTTTGCCTTTGGCACCGAAAGAACACCAAATCTTTAACGAAGTGAGCAGGCCTCTTTTTCTTAAGAAATCATCCACTTGAGCCGATAAAGCCTTTGTATGGAAGCCCAAAAGGACCAAAAAGAACGATCTATGCTTCTTGCGCTTCTCCTGTTTTTAGGGGCGGCAGGGTTGATCTTTGCCTATTTGGGAGAGCCTGACCCTAAGCCCAAAGGTGAAGGTGTATCGGCTAAATTAAAATCAGAAAAATACGAAAAATCCGTGAATAAGCATTTGATGTTGACCAACGAAAGAATGGAATTGGAACGCCAGCGCATGGCCGTTGAAAATGCGCGATTGTTAAACACAGATTTCAATCGCACGGAACCACAACCGGCTTATCGTAATAACGAGACTTTGGATCTAAGTATGGATAATCGCGCTGCCGAATTAGCTAATGAGTTGGGGCGTGGTGAAAAGAAAGAACAGGCTCTTTCACCGGACGAAATCGTTCAGAAGGAACTCTTCAATCAGCAGCAGATGCATGAATACTCTCAGGCCTACAAAGAAGAATACGCCAGACAATTTATTGAAAATGCGCGTCGTGGTGGGTACCGAGTGATTTTGAGCGAAGATCTTAGTCGAGTTATTTCCGTTCAACCATTGAAACGTGGAAATTCAAATTCCATGGAACTTTTCGGTGGTGGCGACGACATCCTTCAATAGCTATTCATAAAGATACTGAACAGAATTTTTGCGCCATTTTTTAAAGTGGCCATGATCTGCCATGCTGTAATACTGAGTGGCGGTCATGACCAAATGATCGTTCAGAGGTATTTGAAACATCATTGCCAGTTGATAAATCTTACGTGTGAAGACTAAGTCTTGTTCCGAGGGCAGCGCTTGGTTGCTCGGATGATTGTGGGCCATGACGAACGAACTTGCGTTGCATAAAATCAAGGTGCGAAATATGTCGCGAGGATGAACTAGGCAATGATCCGCAGTTCCACGAAAAATCATTTCCTTTTGCACCATTTCCATCTGCGAGTTTAGGGCAATGAGCCAAAGTTCTTCGGCATAAGGATTGATTTGTGCGCGGAGTAATTCATAGGCGTGTAGACTTGAGGACACATCATTCATAATTGAATAAACTGCAAATGAGCCTGTATCACAACCTCAGATATGGACTAAATTAGGGTTTCTGATTCGGACTTGCGTGTCCGAAAACCTCGACATAGACTTTGGGAGTATCCTTAAATGTAGGAAGGTAATATGAAAAGGAATCTTGCTTTAGCAGCTCTCGCTCTTTCGTTCTTGGCAATGACTAGTTGTGGTCCCAAGGCTTTCGTAAAAGGTCAGTACGACGACGTAAATCGTGAAAACTTGATGAACGATCAATGGTCTGAAACAGATATGCAAAAAGCGGTTGCGGACTTGGTTGCCAGTTTAATGAATGCTCCGGCGATCAACGGTGCGAAAAAGATGCCCGTAGTGATGGTGACCGGTCTTCAGAATAAGACAAGTGAGCACATCGATACTCAAAGCATCATGGATATGGTTCGTGTCGAACTTATGAAATCTGGAAAAGTGGGTTTCATTGATAAGGAAGCACGTCAGGATATCGCAGACGAATACAATTATCAGAACTCGGGCATGGTTGAGCAGGAATCCAAAAAAGGTCCTGGTGGCCAAGTCGGTGCCGACTTCATTATCAACGGCCGTCTTGATTCTATCGTTCAGGAAGTGGGTAAGGATAAATCGGTTTATTATAAGCTGACATTAAACCTGACAAACCTGAAAACCAGCATGATCACTTGGTCAGACCAAAAACAAATTCGTAAAACATTTAAGAAAAAAGCGGTTGGTCTTTAATTAGATGAAACTGAATTTGCAAAGACTCACGCCTGTCGTGGGTCTTTTTTTAGCTCTGTATCTTACGGGTTGCGCGACCTATCAGAATAAAGTTCAAGAGGCTCGCGCGGCTTTGTCTCGCCGTGACTATGATAAAGCCCTGGCGGATTTGAAACCATTGGCAGAGTCTCCTAATGACGATCAATTGGTTTATCTGTTGGATTATGGGGTGGCCTTGCAAGTGGCAGGAAGACTCAAGGAAAGCAATCAGATTTTCCTTCAGGCGGATCGGCTCTCTGAACTTGTCGACTATCAGTCGGTTTCCCGGATCGCGGGATCTTTGGCTTTGAACGAAGAGATGGTTCAGTACAAAGGCGACACATTTGAAAAGATTTTTATTAATGCCTATCTTGCGATGAATTTTCTGGAGCTCAATCAACTAGATGATGCGTTGGTTGAAGCTCGTCGGATCAATGAAAAGTATTTAAAATATCGCGCCGATGAAAAGAAAGCTTTTGAGCTGAACTCTTTCAGTAAATATCTCTCGGCCATGATTTGGGAAGCCAGTCGTAGCTACGACGATGCTTATATTGCCTACGCCGAGGCCTATAAAATCGATCCCTCTATTTCAACGATTCGAGAGGATCTTATTCGTTCGGCAAAGTTAGCCCGGCGGATGGATTCATATCAGGATTGGAAGAAAAAGTTTCCGGAAGTTAAAGAAGAAAGCTCTTGGTACGACCGGAGCATGGGCGAGTTGGTGATTATCTATCAACAAGGCTGGGGACCTCGAAAGGCCCCTAGTCGCAGTGAGTACCGTTTCCCAACATTAGTCCCTGTTTTTAGTGAAACTCAGAAAGCGCGTTTGAATGTTGTCGGAAAGAACTACCTAAGCCGAGAAATTTATGACGTGCAAAGCGCCGCGATCGAAACATTGAATGAGGATCAGGGAATCCTTATCGCGAAGCGCGTGGCGGGTGTGGCCACCAAAGCTGTGCTGTCGGACCAGGTTCGTCAGAAAGATGAGCTTTTGGGAGCTCTGACCTGGATTGCCCTGAATGTGGCGGATCGCGCGGACGTTCGGCAATGGTCCACACTTCCTCAAACTATCCAAACTATTCGTGTCCCCCTGGCGCCCGGGAAATATATCTACAGTATTGATGGACTGGATATGTCAGGTGCATCCACCGGAGAAGGGCTTGAAAATCGCGAGATTGAAATTCGGGCCGGCCAAAAGAAGTTCGTAATTTGGCGATCTTTGAAATAAAAAAAGCCCCGCTTTGAGCGAGGCTTTTTAAAGAACTTCGAATTTACTTCAAATCTTAGTTGTTCAACAAAGAAGAACCAGGAAGATTTGGAGTTTCGTCGTCTTGTTGCAAACCAGGAAGAACAGTCGCTTTTTCAGCAGCTACTTTAGCAGTAGTGTCTGTATTGTAGCGTGTTGCAGCAGTAGCAACGCGGTTTTCCAAGTTTTGTTTTACGCTGTCAGTTGAAGCGTTTTCGATCACTGTGTTCACTTGTTGCTTAGTCATGTAGTCCTGAGGGAACGCGCCAAGCTTAGCCAAGTAACCAGAGATGCTGCCGTTGCCATTTTGGATGATTTCACGAAGAGTGAAAAGAGGAGCGTATTGAGATGCTTTCTTTTCCGCTTCGAAAATGATCTGAGTCAAAGTAGCAGCAGTGATATCGTTTTTAGATTTATTATCGATAACCATTACTTCTTCGTTTGTACGGATCATCTTAGCGATATCGTCCAAAGTAACGTAGCAGCTTTGTTGAGTGTCGTAGAGTTTGCGATTCTGATAACGCTTGATGATTTTTACTTTAGAATTTGGCTTCGATGTCATTGTTTCGTTTTGGTTGATCAAAGTGCCTCCCAATTTGAAATTTCCCCAAAGTCTCAAGGAGATATAAGTGCTAAATGATTCAGCGTCCCCTTGCAGATGGGCGCAACCTATCCCTGCCGCCACCCCTTGTCAAGGGGTCCTCAAATCAAAAGAAAAGACTCCAGGCGTTATTTATTCTGCAAACTGCCATTAGTTTTATTTAATTTCACAGACCTTTGTCTAAAGTTTTTTCCAATGCCCGCCGAAATGTATTTATACAAACTTTCTTGGCGGGAAGTAAATTAATGAAAAATGAGCAAAAACAAGAATTTAAGTCCTCTGGAGTCCTGGCTTTACTGGGCCTTGTTGGTTTCTCAACCGCGATTATTGCGACTCCGTGGAACCGCCAAATACAGGACTCACGGACCGAATTAGCCCGCCAAAAGGCCGAAGTCGTCGGTTATCAAGTGATTCAAATATACCGCGAAGCAGCAAAAACGACCGCCAATTCACATGCAAAATCTTCCCGCATTCCGGCCTCTGTGGCCCAAGAGACGGCGCTTTCACCCGAAAATATACGCAGTACGGGGACCATGGGTTTAGACCCCTGGGGGCAGCCTTATAAATACCGCATTCTGTCGGGCCATCAGGCTGGCAAAATCCGCATCGTGGTTTGGTCCTCGGGGCCAAACCAGAAAGTGGACACTGCGAATTTGGAAAACGAAGAAATCGCTCTTAAAGAACAGCCTGTTTACTCCGGTGACGATGTGGGAGTCCTTTTGAGCATGTCTCAGAATTAGATATTCCTCCAATCACGGCCTAGGTCGCGATGAAGTCCTGATACATCAACAAAATCTCAAAACATGCCGATCAGCATGTAACTAGGAGATCAGATGTTTTTATTCACTAGGACTTCCTTAATCCCTATTTTGTTGACGCTGACGGCATGTGCGACGTTCACACAGAACGACGCGGACAAAGCCACCTATTATGAAGCGTCATTCGATGACAAAAACAGAGCTCCTGCATCTTTTGCTCCTGCAATCGTGGCCCAAGATGGAAGCGCAAAGTTAGATCCTTTTTATATGCGCACTCAAGCGGACTATAATTTTGCGATGGGCGAGGCTTACAGCCTTGACGGAAATTCGCAAAAAGCGATCGAAGCTTTTAAGACCGTGTTGGTGTACGACCAAGAATCTCCGGCTGTGAACATGCGTTTGGCGGCCGAGTACTTAAAACAAGGCATGATCTCGGAATCTCTGGTGCAAGCAGAAGAGGCTGTTAAAAAAGATCCCAAAAATGTGGATGCTCGCCTTCTTTTGGGTGGTTTGTATTCCTCGATGAGGCTTTATCCTAAGGCTTTGGCGGAATATTCTACCGTGATGAAGCTTGAGCCGGCCAATACGGAAGCGCCTCTTTATATTGGTGCTTTGTATTCAGAACAAAAGCAGTCAGACAAAGCCGTTTCATACTTTGAGTCCTTGCTGAAGAATCCCGAGTACACGACGCCACATCTGGCGCACTATTACATCGGCCGTGTTCGTATGGAACAGCCAGAAACGAAATATCAGAAAGCCGCCGAAGAGTCTTTTAAGAAGACTCTTAAGTTAAAACCTAACTTTGCGGATGCTCTTCTTTCTTTGGGATCTCTTTATGCAAAACAAAAGAAAGAAGATAAAGCCATTGCGATGTACAAAGAGTTCCAAAAAGAAAATACTCCCAGTGCTCGCATCGCTGAAGTTTTAGCGCAGATTTACATCGAACAAGGTGATTACGAAAACGCTTATGATCAATTGGTGATCGTTGAGTCCGAGTCTGAAGAACCGTTAAATGTTCGTATGAAAATGGCTTTGATTCTGATTGAACAGAAACACTATGATCAAGCAGCGCAAAAGCTTGAGGATATTCTTAAAGAAGCGCCAGAATCAGACAAAGTTCGTTTCTACTTGGCTGCGGTTTACGAAGAAACTCGCAAGGCTGAAAAAGCCGTGAAGGAATATCGTAAGATCCCGTCCAGCAGCACTTACTACGGCGAAGCCGTTGTGCACGCTGCCTATCTTCTTAAAGGCTTAGGTCGTTTGGAGGAGGGCTTGGAAGTGGCGGCAAAAGGTCTGAAAGATCGTCAAGATCAGCCTCAGATTTTTGCGATGTATGCTTCTTTGTTAGATGAAAAGTCGGATTACAAGGGGGCCTCTAAAGTTCTGCAACAGGGCTTAGAGAAGTTTCCTGAAAATGCGCAGCTTCGCTTCTACTATGGAACGATCAATGATCGTTTGGGAAATAAAGAAGTCGTTGTTAATGAGATGAAAAAAGTTTTGGAATTAGATCCGAATCATGTGCAGGGCATGAACTATTTGGCGTTCACATGGGCGGAAATGGGCGTGCAATTGCCGCAGGCGGAAAAGTTAGCTCGTCGTGCGCTAGAGCTTGAACCAAAAGATGGTTATGTTCTGGATACGCTGGGTTGGATTTTGTACAAGCAGAACAAATTTACTGAGTCTATCAAGTTCTTAGAAGCGGCTCATAAATACCAATCAACTGTCAGTATTATCGCAGAACATCTTGGCGATGCTTATCTTAAGCAATCCATGGTCGACAAAGCCAAAAAGATGTATCGTAAAGCGGCTGATCTGGAAACGGACAAAAAGAAGGTTGAAGAAATTCGTGGTAAGATCACTGCGATCGAAAAGCAGGAGCTTCTTTCGCCAAGAATGCCAGCGTCAGAGCCAAAAGCGGAAGTGCCGATTGCAGAGCACGACACAAGCAAATAGATCTATTTAAAATGAAATCAAGAAGGGCTTCGTAAACATCGAAGCCCTTTTTATTTTTTTACGAACAGAGTTTTCATTTCATTATAAGAATAGTGGCTGCTGAAAAATAACATCGGAAACGCCACCAAAAATCCCAGTCCCCAAGTGACGCCCGCAAGCAGAAGCAAAAGCGCAAGATAGAAGCTAAGCACGAAATAGACGCGGAAGTTTTTCATTGAAGCCAGGCCGACGATGTCCAGCGCCTCAGCCAGCCCCGTTGTCGTTTCCATGCGATAGCGTAATGCATGGGTCAGTACCAGATAGAAAAATGCTCCTAACATAAATAGACCTAAAGAAAGGGGCGCGCCAGAAAGATATTCTTGTGGACTTTGCAGGATTCCTAACGAGGACCCAATAAGCACGGTGGTTGGAAACAGAATTAAACTGGTCACAACGAATGGCAGAAGAAACTCTTTCAGGGTTGAAAGATTCTGCCATTTCTTTCCTTCCATCCAACGATCGGTCAGATGTTGAAGAATTAAAAGAGCAAAGGCCGTCAGAAAAGCGCTCACGTAGGGGATGTGGCGCAAAATAAGAGCCACCATCAAGCCCAAGGCCCCTATTAAAAGCCCGTATTTCCAATGATTTTTGAGATGAATCAGCGCTTGTTTAAAAGAATTCATTTCTCTATGCTAAGGCAATGATGACAACTATCAATTATTTTTTGCTGATTCTATTAACCGCTTTTCTTTCCGGCTGTGTCACCAAGACAGTCAAGCAGGGGGCTTACCATAAAGCCCAGTGGGAGACCAAAGCTCTTATTAAGGATGAAAAGAAAAATAAGACTCAGTCATTAAATATAGATATCTACGCTATAAAAAATGAAAGAGCCCGTTTGGAAATTTCAGCAATGTTGGGTTATCAGGTGGCAAGCCTGGTGATGAGTCCCACTGAAATTTCTTATGTCATCTATCCGCAGAAAACATTTTTTTATGGCAGAAATTCAGAGCGTGCATTCAGTCGGATGATTGATGTCCCTTTACATCCAATGAATCTTGCCAATATCGCTTTTGACGAACCTGTGCGTGGTCCCGGTTGGCAATGCACGCTTTCACAAGAGGGTTGGGTTTCTCAATGTGACAATTTGCAAAAGAACCTTCGTGTTGTCTGGTCAAATCGAACTGAAGGCGAAAAGAAAGTTGTTATTACGGGGCCGCAATTTGAAATGCAGTGGCAATTTCCTGCGCCCCAGACTGAGGTCCAGTTCAAATCAGATCTGTTCACATTGAGACAGCCGTCAGGGTTCAAAGCAATACAAATAAATTAAAAAACTCGTTAACCGTCTAGGATTGAGGCATAATCTTATGAAGTAGGTGTGTCACCAAGCACCGAGGGAGAGATTATGGCCTCTAAGTTTGATCTTCAATCGTTGGTCAGTAACTGGCAGAACTCGAGCACTCACGCTAAAGAGCATTGGAGTGGGACCTTCGAAGAGTATCTCGATCTTGTAAAACAAAATCCTAAAGTCACGAGGAATGCTTATCAGCGCATGTACGACATGATCGTTGAAGAGGGCACCGAGACGTACCTGGATTTCAAAAAAGAAGTCGTACGATACAGATTCTTCGACGACACCTTCAACAATGGCAAGGACGCGGTCTTCGGGCTGGATGTTCAGTTGATGAAGCTGGTGAACGTGCTTAAAGCTGCGGCTTTAGGATACGGAACTGAAAAACGTGTGATTCTTCTTCATGGTCCGGTGGGCAGTGCGAAGTCCACGATCTGCCGCATGCTCAAAAAAGGTCTTGAGCGCTACTCACACTCTAAATCGGGTGCGATGTACACGTTTGAATGGATCGATGAGAAGCTGGAGCTTGATGGTATTCTGGGTAAAGGCGTGAAGGTGTTTCCTTCACCAATGAACGAAGAGCCTTTGTTGTTAATCCCGGAAGAACTTCGTCAAAGCGTCTATGAATCTTTGAATAAAGGCCAAGAGGGTTCTTATCGCGTGCACGTGGACGGAGAACTCAGTCCTCCATCGCGCTTTATCTTTAAACAACTCATGGAAAAATACGAAGGCAACCTGATGAAAGTTCTTGAGCACGTGCGCGTGCGAAGACTTTTCATCTCGGAAGCGGACCGTATCGGAATCGGGACTTTCCAACCCAAAGACGAAAAGAATCAGGACTCCACAGAGCTTACTGGTGATATCAACTACCGTAAGATCGCCGAATACGGATCTGACTCTGATCCGCGCGCTTTCAACTTTGACGGAGAATTCAACGTTGCCAACCGCGGTATGATTGAATTTGTTGAGGTTTTGAAGCTTGATGTGGCTTTCTTGTACGATCTCTTGGGCGCGTCTCAAGAGCACCGGGTAAAACCCAAAAAGTTCGCCCAAACGCATATCGATGAAGTGATCATCGGTCACACGAACGAACCGGAATACCGTCGTCTTCAAGACAACGAGTTCATGGAAGCTCTTCGTGACCGTACCGTAAAGATCGATATTCCTTACATCACTCGTTGGAGAGACGAAATCAACATTTACAAACGCGATTTCAATTCTCAGAAGGTGCGTGGTTTGAGCATTGCTCCGCACACGGTTGAGATGGCGGCGATGTGGGCGATTCTGACTCGTTTGGAAAAGCCTAAGAAAGCCAACCTGACTCGTTTGCAAAAACTAAAGCTTTATAACGGTAAGACGTTGCCGAATTATACGGAAGACAACGTGCGCGAGCTTCGTAAAGAGGCCAACCGCGAAGGTCTGGAAGGTATTTCAGCTCGTTATATTCAGGATAAACTTTCCAACGCTCTAGTGGCGGCCCAGCAGTCCAACAAAGGGTCTGTGAATCCGTTTATGGTGTTTAAGGAACTGGAATCCGGCCTGAAGAATCACTCGCTGATTTCCAATGAAGAACTCAAGAACGAATACAAGGAACTTCTGGGTGTGGTTCTTCAAGAATATGAAGAAATCATCAAAGCCGAGGTGCAAAGAGCAATCAGTGCCGATGAAAGTGCGATGCAAAGACTTTGCGCGAACTACATCGACAACGTCAAAGCTTACACGCAACGTGAAAAAGTTCGTAATCAGTTCACCGGCAATGATGAAGAGCCAGATGAACGCTTGATGCGATCTATTGAAGAAAAAATCGAGATCCCTGAGTCCCGCAAAGATGATTTCCGTCGCGAGATCATGAACTACATCGGGGCGCTCGCTTTGGAAGGTAAGAAGTTCAACTATAAAATGAACGAACGGCTTCACAAAGCGATCGAATTGAAGCTCTTTGAGGATCAAAAAGACAGCATTAAGCTGACGACGTTGGTAAGTAATGTTGCTGATAAAGATACTCAGGAAAAAATTGATATCGTTAAAACTCGTCTCATCAAGGACTTCGGGTATGATGAAATCTCTGCGACGGATGTTCTACACTACGTTGCAAGTATCTTCGCCCGTGGGGATGTAAAGAATAAATAATGTCAATTCGGGAAGACAACAACAGGTTTAGAGAAATCGTTAAAGGCAAGGTTAAAGAAGACCTTCGCAAGTATGTCTCCCAGGGCGAGATGATTGGGAAGCGCGAGGATGAGTACGTTAAGATTCCTCTTCCTCGCATTGATATTCCAAACTTTCGTTACGGCCCCAAACAGCAGGGCGGGGTCGGTCAAGGGGAAGGTCAGCCTGGCCAAGATGTTGGCGATCCGGGTGAAGGTGGACAAGGACAGGCCGGAGAAGCTCCAGGGGAGCATCTTTTGGAAGTCGAACTTTCCATGGAAGAGCTGGCGGACATTCTTGGCGAGAAACTGCAACTGCCGCGCATTGAGCCTAAAGGCGCGAAAAACATCGAATCATTAAAGACAAAATTTACCGGGCTTGCTCCTGTCGGTCCCGAAGGTCTGCGACATTTTAAATCTTCTTATAAAAGAGCTTTAAAGCGCATGGTCGGCGCGGGCACCTATAACCCGGAAGAGCCGTTGGTGTTGCCGATTCGTAGAGACATGCAGTACAAGTCTTTCAAAAAAGTGAATCAACCGCAGACTCAGGCTGTCGTTATCTACATGATGGACGTGTCAGGCAGTATGGGCGACGAGCAAAAAGAGATCGTTCGGCTTGAAAGCTTCTGGATCAATACGTGGTTGAAGAAGCACTACAAGGGCCTGGAAACGCGTTTCATTATTCACGATGCGGCAGCAAAGGAAGTGGATGAGGATACATTTTTTAGAACCAGCGAATCCGGTGGTACATTAATCAGCTCGGCCTATAAACTTTGTCAGGAGATCATCCTGAAAGACTATCCGGTTCACGAGTGGAACATTTATCCCTTCCATTTCAGCGACGGCGATAACTGGTCCGGTGAAGATACGCGTCTATGTATTAAGATGATGTCTGAATTCTTTCTGCCAAATTGTAACGTCTTCAGTTACGGACAGGTGGAAAGTAAATACGGAAGCGGACAGTTTCTTAAGGATTTACAAAAGGAATTTGGCAACGACGAAAGACTCACTCTGAGCCAAATTGAAAACCGCGACAAGATCCTAGACTCGATCAAGGATTTCTTGGGCAAAGGACGCTAAAGCTGGAAATGGTATCTGATACCCTTTCCTAAACGGAGATGAGTTATGGCGAATTTAACTCCTGAATTAGAAGCAGAACGAAAAAGAATCTGTCAGATCGCGAAAGACGCGGGACTGGATTTTTTTGAAACTATTTTTGAATTGATCACTTACGATCAGATCAATCAGTTTGCGGCTTATGGCGGCTTTCCAGTTCGTTATCCTCATTGGAAGTTCGGAATGGAGTACGAACATCTTTCCAAGAGCTATGAATACGGTCTTTCTAAGATCTATGAAATGGTGATCAATACGGATCCTTGTTACGCCTATCTTATGGAAGGCAACGCCATGATGGATCAGAAGCTGGTTATGGCGCATGTCTACGGCCATTGTGACTTTTTCAAGAACAACATTTGGTTTTCGAAAACAAATCGTAAAATGATGGACCAGATGGCGAATCATGCCACCCGTATCCGTCGTTATATGGATCGTTATGGCTACGAAACGGTGGAAAGTTTTATCGACGTCTGCTTAAGCCTGGAAAATCTGATCGACCGTTACAGCCCCTATGTGGAAAAGTCTGTGGCTAAACCCGCAGACTCCCGCGCCCAAGAGCCCAACTATCTTCTGCGTGTCGACCGTTCTTATATGCGCGACTACATCAATCCGCCCTCCTTTGTTGAAGAACAAAGAAAGAAAGCTGAAGAAGAGGCGATGCAAAAGGCGCAGCGCTTTCCGCAGGAACCGGAAAAGGACATTCTTAACTTCCTTATTCACTATGCGCCGCTAACAGACTGGCAGCAGGACGTACTTTCAATCATTCGGGATGAGGCTTACTATTTCTCTCCGCAAGGCATGACGAAAACCATGAATGAAGGGTGGGCTTCCTACTGGCATTCACATTTAATGACGACCAAGATCTTAAATGATTCCGAGATCATCGACTTTGCCGATCATCACAGCGGCACGATGGCGATGGCACCGAACGGTTACAATCCGTATAAAGTGGGTATCGAGCTTTTCCGCGACATCGAAGAAAGATGGAACAAAGGACAGTTCGGCCGCGAGTGGGAAGAGTGTGATGATGTGCGCGAACGCAAGAATTGGAATAGAAACCTCCGTTTGGGGCGGGAAAAAATCTTTGAGGTGCGCAAAGTTTGTAACGACGTCACTTTCATTGATCAGTTCCTGACCGAGGACTTCTGCGTTCGTAATAAACTTTTTGTTTATAAATTTAATAAAAAGACCGGAAAGTTTGAAGTCGACACAAAAGATTTCAAAGCGATCAAGGCTCAACTGCTGTTTCATATGACAAACTTCGGTCAGCCTATCATCAGAATTGAAGACGCGAATTTTGAAAATCGGGGAGAACTTTTGTTAACTCATCTGCATGAAGGTATTGATATGCAGCCGGACTTCATGAGCGAGACCCTGAAAAACGTCTTCAAGATGTGGAAACGGCCGGTAAATCTGGCGACGGTCATGGATGAAACCCCGCAGCTTTTTAGATTCGACGGAAAGGAGTATACACAGCATAAGCTGGGTGAAGAGCCCACTCCGAATCCTTCGACTCAAGAAAGCTCCGGTTCATGAAGAATACTCGTTTAGTTTATAGCACCGACCCAAAAGAGAACGTGCGTTGTCCCAAATGTAAACAGCTCCAATCCGAATGCAAATGCGTTGCTGAGGAGTCCGTAGAAGAGGGGCAGTTCACCGTCATCTTCCGCCTGGAAAAGGGCGGCAGGGGCGGAAAGATCGTTACGGTGATGGATGGATTTCCTAGAAACGAGGACTTCCTTAAAAATCTCGCTAAAGAATTAAAAGCCAAGTGCGGCGTTGGCGGCACTCACATTCTTTCTCCAAAAAGTGGTATAATAGAGATTCAAGGTGACAAACGCGATCAACTTAAGAAAATACTGGAGTCCAAGCGCATCAAGTACAAGGGCGTTTAAAACTGGACCCCATGCAGCTTGAATTTTAAGTATGATCAAGAGATATTCCAAATATGAATATGTTTACCACCACCAATCCTTTGCGAGGTGCGGATTTGGCAGCGAAAAAGATTGTTATTGTTGATGACTATGAAGAGAGCTGTAAGCTTCTGGCTGAAATTCTCAGTACGACGTATGAGTGCACCTACACTTCTGACAGCAACTCGGCCGTAAAGCTTATTAATGAAAAAAGACCGGATCTTATTTTGTTAGACTACAAAATGCCGGGTTTGATGGGTGTTGATGTTTGTCGTATGGTTCGCGAAAGTGCGACGACAAAAAACACACCTATTATCTTTGTTTCTGGGGCCGCGACCATTGATGAAAGAATCAAGGCCTTTGAGACTGGCGCGGATGATTTCATTTCCAAGCCTTTTCATGTGAAAGAGCTGATTCTGCGGATTAAGGCACGTCTTTCTGATAAAGAGTCCGAGTCGGCTTCTGAATTGACGGCAGCAAATTTAAAAATGAACCTTTTGTCGCGTCAGGTATTTGTCGATGGGGAAGAAGTGGGTTTAACACCGAAGCAATTCGACATTCTGAAAATGTTGGTGGCGGCAAAGAACAACCTAGTGACCCGTGAAAAATGTTTAACGGAAATCTGGGGTGACACTGAAGTGACATCGCGAAATGTGGATTCCCAAATCAATTACTTGAAACGGAAAATTCAAAAGTTCAACGGACGTATTGTGGCGGTCCCATCACTGGGATATCGACTGGAGTCTTCTGAAAATTAAACTAAAAAAGCCGGATTAACTCCGGCTTTTTTTATCCTGTTTTTTGTTGTTTTCGTTTCGCAAGTTCTGAACACAGTCCTTTCATTCGATCAAACTCTTTGGACGATACGATCGCTCGTGAGTTTCCTCTTTGCTCCGCCGCCATTTGATTCATCTGCGTGACTCGTTCGCGACTCGGGGGATGGGTGCTCATGGCATCAGCCAAAGAAGACAACATTTGATTGTGCTGCCCCTTGGCCTGTTCTTCCATTTTCAGAAGCTTTTCATAAAACAATCCGACTTTGTCTTTGTCATATCCGGCAGCAACCGAAGTTCTAAAACCAATACGGTCGGCTTCCATTTCGTCCTCGCGAGAATTTGCCATGAAAGCGTACTTTTGAACTAAAAGTCCGCCACCTGCGCCGGCTGCGGCCCCATACATTGTTGCCTTTTGCATGCATTGGTCGTCACTGGGTGCACAAAGAAGTTTACCCAAACCGTACCCCAGAGCGCCGCCTAAAATGCCGCCGCCAGCAGCATATATCCAGGATTTGCCCTCGGCTTTTTTGGCCGCCTCCATTCGCTGGGCCGTATGCCGAGCCTTCACATGGCCGACTTCGTGTCCTATGACTCCAGCCAGTTCGGCCTCCGAATCAGCCATTGCAATAAGAGGCGCCGTTACGAAGATGGTTCCGGCCGGAAGTGCAAACGCATTGACGTAACCTACATCCACTACCGTGAAATTATAGGAATAGGGATTTCCCTGAAGATTGTTGGCGGCGACAATTTTCTTTCCCAATTGGGAAATATAGGATTGAAGTTGAGGATTTTGAACTGCCGGATAGTCCTTGCGCATTTGTGGCAAGGCTTCCTTGGTTAAATTTCTTTCCTCTTCATAAGTGAGAGTTGTTTCATCCCCTCGCAAATTTCCTTCGCGCTGACGATGTTGTTCGGTCGCACAGGCCGTCATTAATAGTGGCAAAGAGGCAAGAAAGGTCCTTCTGCCCATGGGGGTGCTGATCCATTGGTCCAAGACGTCATCAAGTTTTAAAAGGGCTTCTTTTTGATCCATATAAAAACTTAAACAAACGCCCTTGCTCAGGGCCACAACTTCTTTTGCGAAAACGGGCGAAAGTCCAGGTCAACCCCTCTTGGGCGAAAAGGCAAAGCTTCCGAAAAGAAGGGCATGCGTTTGGTCGCCTTATTTTTTTCACTTTTAATAGTTCAAACTTCCTGGGCTTTAACGCCCACAGAGGCATGTCAGTTTAAAGAGCTTGTTCAGTCAGCTCCTGACGATTTTTCGTCGCGAGATCGTTTTCTCGCGGAAGAACTTTGTAGCTCTGCCGGGGTTTATGAAGAATCTTTGCTTCCCGATAATAACGCCGCTTCACAAGCGGGAACCTCGGCAAAGATGACGGACTATAAAGAGTTCTATCAGTCTCTTGCAAAATCTTTGGATAGCTTTAACAAATCGGAAATCTGCGACCCGAAATCTGCAAAATATAAAGGAGTCGTTTACCCCACAGTCACTCTGCAAAAAACAGCTGCCGGAGACATTCCGGTTTCTGTTTTAACTGAAGAAGAAGCGGCCAAGATCTTCAGTGATTTTGCGAAGGATGAACGCTATGCCTTTGGCGCCACCTCAAATGGCTGTTATGCACGGGCGCATATTTTTTCCCAACAAATGGAGAAGAAGGGAATCCGAGTCGCAAAAATGTTTTTAGAAGGTCGTCTAGTGATCCCGGAAGAAAAGCGGGTTTATGAAGATCAGAACATTTGGAATTACCACGTAGCTCCAGTCGTGGCGGTGAAAACAAATAAGGGAATTGAGCTGCGCGTTTTAGATCCGGCTTTATATGATAAACCTGTTCCAGTGAAACAGTGGACCGATACCTTATTGACGACTTCTCAGGATAAAAAAGAAGCACTGGCTTACGTCACCGATCGATTCAACCTCGGGCCTTTGCGTGGCGAAACACTTCCGTCGGCAAAGAAAGATCCAAATCGCTTGAAGTGGCATGCCGCAGATACGGTTCAAGCGCAACACGAACTAGAGGCTCGTCAGGAAGAGCAGAGAATGTTGGCTTCCGACCGCGAGGACGAGCGGTTTGAGGAGGCAAGATGAAGTCAATGCTAGTGGCTTTGCTATTTACGCAGTTAACCTGGGCTGAAATGCCTGCACCAAAAACGCAATCATTTACCGACAGTGTTTATAAAATTGAAACTGCCAACAGCAAAGTGCGGGTTTCATTTAAACTTCATCCCAGTGTTTATGAGCTGACTGGCAACGAGCCCTTTCTTGAAAATCTTAAAAAGAGCCAGAAGTTGAAGAAACCCGTGAAATTTTTCGTCGAACAAAAGACGCGAAAGATTGTTGAAGTGAAAGGGCCTTAGCCCTTTCTGCCAAATCCAAAAAATCTTCTTTTAGGTTTTTGCGCGTCCGCCTTTTTTCCAGCAGGACTCTTATTGGGGCCACTGCTTTGTGAAGCCCCACTTTTGTGAGAAGCCGCTTTTTGCGGTCTGTCTTCTCCACCGCTATGAGAGGCTTTTCTTTTGTGAGAATCAGCAGACTTGTGGGGTCTGCCGCCACCATGGCTACTATGGCCACCAGAAGCGTGTTTCGGCTTTTGGCCCGCACGATTCTTGGCTCTGTTTTCTAGACGCTGACCTTCTAAGATCGCCTTGGCCTTGCCGGCACTTAAAACCTGCGCTTTTTCAATGGCCTCAGAATGGTAAGGTTGATTTTTGACCAAAGGAACCGGCTGGCGAGTGACCTTTTCAATCGCGTACATGAAGGATTTTTCCTCGGCAGTACAGAATGAAATGGCGGCACCGGAAGCTCCCGCGCGAGCTGTTCGCCCAATGCGGTGAACGTAACTTTCGGGGATGTGAGGCACTTCAAGATTAATAACGTGAGTAATGCCTTCGATATCAATTCCACGAGCGGCAATATCTGTCGCCACTAAAACCCGAACATCACCATTGCGGAAATCTTCAAGAGCACGTTGGCGAGCGGACTGCGATTTATCTCCGTGAATACCCGCAGCGGAAATGTTGGCTTTCACCAATTTATCTACCACACGATTCGCGCCGTGCTTCATTTGCACAAAAACCAAGACTTTATAGAGATCGTTGTCGTTAAGAAGGTGGATCAAAAGATCAAGCTTATCTTTCTTCTCCACGTACATCACCGTCTGATCCACCTTTTCGGCGGTCGAAGATGTCGGAGTGACTTCCACCTTTTCCGGATTCACTAAAATATTATGCGCTAACTTTGAAATCTCGGGAGGCATTGTCGCCGAGAAAAACAAGTTGTGACGCTTTTTGGGAAGCAAAGGCAAAATACGTTTAATATCTTGCATGAAACCCATGTCGAGCATGCGATCGGCTTCATCCAAAACGAAAATTTCAACTTTATCCAGACGCAAAAACTTTTGCGAAAACAAATCCAACAGGCGTCCCGGAGTGGCGACCAGAATGTCGACACCAGCTTGCAAGGCTCGGACTTGGGGATTTTGCCCGACGCCACCATAGATGACGGCATGTTTAAGCTTTAAGTGTTTGCTGTAGGCCTCAATGTTTTCGTGAATCTGAATCGCAAGTTCACGCGTCGGCGTTAGGATCAAAGCTCGCGGGCATTTTGCTTCCGGGCGAGATTGATGTTTTGCCAGGTTCTGCAAAATAGGTAGGCTGAACGCGGCAGTTTTTCCGGTTCCTGTTTGTGCGATTCCGAGAAGGTCCTTCCCCTGTAAAAGTACAGGAATGGAGGCCAACTGAATGGGTGTTGGGGTTTCATATCCTGCTTCTTTAAGTGCGAATTGAAGAGGGGCTATCAAGGGGAGGTCAGTAAATTTTGTCGTTGTCATGAAAGGCCGTTGTAACAGCCTTAAGGCCCTCAGCGCAAGGCGGATTTCTTTTGGGCGGTTTTCAGCAATTTTTGCACGGCCCAAAGGATCTCTTTGTTATATGAAAAGATCTGTGAGGCATCTTTTGCGCTTATCCAGGCAACACCTTTGTGATAGTCGGCATCCTCCACTTTGTGAGGCGGAGTCCATTCTTGATCCAACACCGCCAAATAGAACACCGTTCGGCACGCGTTAATTTTTCCGTTCCAAGGAAAATCGTACTTCCTTTCAAAAGCGGTTTCTTCAAGGATGCGAACTTTGTAGCCAGTCTCTTCCAAGCACTCGCGGGCGGCGGCGTCGGGCAGACTTTCTCCGGGTTCAATTGCGCCCCCCGGTAAAAAAAAGTAGGGCATTTTCGACGTTGGATCGACAGCGTGGAAGCCTAAAATTTGATTTTTGTGCACGACTACAACCGAGGCTCTGTCGCGAAAAATCTTTTGCGACTGTTCGGTCTTTTTTTCTTCGCGACGATCTTGAAAAAAGCTTTGAATAAGAGCGGCGCATTCGTCGGCAAGAACCCCCGGGGTGATTTCGACTTGATGGTTCAATCGAGAGTCGCTGAGGACTTGATAAAGACTTTGAACGGCGCCACCCTTTGGGTCAGAAGCGCCATAAACAACCCGCTTCAGACGCGCCTGTTGAATAGCGCCCGCACACATCACGCAGGGCTCTAAGGTTACATAAAGAGTGCAGTCGCTCAATCGCCAACTGTGTTTTTTCTGAGAAGCTTTATGAAGCGCGAAAAGTTCCGCATGACCCAAGGGGGTTTGTTGTCTTTCGCGCGTGTTCACAGCCCAGGAAATAAGGCCCTCAGGTCCCACCAGAATGGCGGCGACAGGAACTTCTCCCTTAACCGCCGCTTTACGCGCAAGATGCAGGGCCTTGCGCATCCAATAAGAATCCTGTTGGCGCTGGGAAGACACTACTTTTCCTCCGCGATTCTTTCACGAAGTTTAACGTGGTCTTTGGCACTGGCTTTACGCATACGAATATTCAGCATTTCCACGCCGATAGAAAAGGCCATGGCGAAGTAAACATATCCTTTGGGAATATGCACTTCCAAAGCTTCGACGATCAAGGTGAAGCCAATCATCAATAGGAAGCTCAAAGCAAGGATCTTCAAAGACGGATGCGAATCGACAAAATCGCTGATTGTTTTCGCCGAAAAAATCATAACAGCGGTCGAGGCCAGAACTGCCGCAATCATCACGGACAATTCTTTCACCATCCCGACGGCAGTGATCACAGAATCGAGTGAAAAAACGATATCCAAAAGAAGGATCTGCACGATAACTGCACCGAAAGAATGGGCGACGTTTTTGGACTGGCTACCTTCGACTCCTTCTAGCTTGTGATGAATTTCGGCGGTACTTTTAACAAGAAGAAACAAACCGCCCAGAAGAAGAATAAGATCGCGCCCAGAAATTTCGTGATCCATGACTGAAAAAATAGGCTCGGTCAAACCGATGATCCAAGACAGAGAGAACAGTAGCAGAATACGAGTCAAAACTGCCAGCCCCAGGCCCGTCATACGCGCCTTTTGCTGTTGGTCCTTAGGCAGTTTTCCCGCCAGAATTGAAATAAAGATAACGTTGTCGATTCCCAGGACCAGTTCCAAAGCGAACAAAGTACCGAAGGCAATCCAGATTTGAGGATTCGAAAGCATTTCCATCATGGTGATATAAACTCCTTTATGAGCTGAGGGAGTTTATAAACTAATTTGTGGCATTTGGGATGAATCTCTTTTGATTGCAACAGGCTTGCACATGATGCTTTTCGGGTTTTGAATGAAAGGTCGCATTCCTGTTTTGGTTTAGATGGTTTCTATTAAGTCTTTTAAAATCAGACACTTAAATATTATTTCAGGTTGTTTTTGTTGAATTTTAGCAGAGCGCATTGGGGTGCCTGGAAGGCAAGTCCTCTTAGAAATAATAATTCGACGCGTTAAGACCCCGAGACTTGCGCCTTTTCTGCCGCTTTGTTATACACTCATCTCTCATTTTCCACATTCGAAGGGCAGGTGATTGTCGTGGCAATGGTTAAGATCAAAGACGGTGAGTCTTTTGAATCTGCATTCAGAAAATTCAAAAAATCTTGCGAAAAAGCAGGTATTCTTTCTGAAGTGAAAAAACGTGAACACTTTGAAAAGCCCTCAGTAAGACTTAAAAAGAAGTCTCTTGCAGCTCGTAAACGCGCTGTAAAAAAATCGAGAAAAGGCTGGAACGACTAGTCCTTCCTTTGTGAAGATAGTTATTCAGGAGGCGGCCCAAAAGGTCGCCTCTGTTCTTACAGACAGACTGTTGAATAAGACCCATCCGACTTCATTGAACTTCTTGCGGCTGCGCCTTTTTGAACAGTCTTACTCTCGGAGGTATCAATGGAAATCAGAGATCAAGTCACAGCGGATATCAAAGCCGCGATGATCGCAAAAGACAGTGTTAAATTGGGAGCGCTTCGTATGCTCCAAGCTGCGATCAAAAACCGCGAAATCGACATGCGCCCGAACCCAATCACAGGCGACGAAGTTCTTGGCGTAGTAAAAAAACTTGTTAAGCAAAGAAAAGAATCTATCGAACAATTCCAACAAGCGGGTCGCCAAGATCTTGTGGATCAGGAATCTGCCGAATTGAAAGTTCTTGAAGTTTATTTGCCTGCGCAAATGAGCCGTGAACAAATCGAAGCTCTAGTCACTGAAGTCATTGCGGCAACAGGTGCAAAAACGGTGAAAGACATGGGACCTGTGATGAAAGAAGTCATCGCTCGTTCTGGTGGCGCGGCGGACAACAAAGTCGTCAGCGAAATTATCAAATCTAAACTTGCATAAAGGCACCTGGACGGTTCATGCGATTTTCTCAGGACTTTATTGAGAGGGTTTCCGAGGCCAACAACCTTGTCGACATCATCTCTCAATACACTCAGTTGAAACCTAGTGGTAGCGGCCTTATGGGCCGCTGTCCATTTCCTGATCACGTCGAAAAAACGGCGTCGTTCTCTGTTTCTGAGACAAAACAAGTCTATCACTGCTTTGGGTGTCACAAGAGCGGAAACATGTTTTCGTTCTTGCGCGATTATCAGGGCATGAGTTTCCCAGAGGCCGTCGAGTACCTGGCAAATCGCGCCAGTATTCCGATGCCGGCCCCGGAAAAGAACGAAGCGGCTCAAGATCAGGTCGCCGAAAAAAAGAAGTTGTTGTTAAAAGTAAATAAGCTCGCGGCTCATTACTTTTCAGAGCAACTTCACCGTGTTCCTCACGATCATCCGGTGAAGAAATACATCGCCAGTCGCGGTCTTTCTAAAGAAGTCATTGAGACTTTCGGGATCGGCTACGCCGTGGCCGAATGGGATGGGTTGGAGAAGTATTTGGCTTCTCATAATATCTCGATGGCCTTGGCGGAAGAGGCGCGCCTGGTAAAGGCTCGTACCAATAAGTCCGGTTACTTTGATATTTTCCGTGACCGACTGATGTTCCCGATTTTCTCGGCAATGGGTGAGCCTATTGCTTTTGGTGGACGTTATTTAGAGAAAAAAGAAAACGAGCCGAAGTATTTAAACTCTCCCGAGACGCCGGTATTTATTAAAGGAAAAGTTCTTTACGGACTTTCGCAAACAGCCCGGTATATTCGCAGTGATGACATGGCCCTTATTGTCGAGGGCTATATGGATCTGGTTTCATTGTATCAGGCGGGTATTCGTAACGTGGTTGCGACCATGGGCACGGCCTTAACTCCGGATCACGGGAAAATGCTTAAGCGCATGACGAAAAACGTGGTGGCCATGTTTGATGGCGATTCGGCAGGAATGGAAGCCGCTGAGCGCAGTCTGCCGATTCTCTTGGCGGCGGATCTTTACCCTAAGGGGCTGACTTTACCGAACAGCATGGACCCTGACGATTATGTGAAAAAATACGGTGCAGAGGCTTTGAAGGCGGAATTAGACAGGGCCCCTGATCTTTTCGTGATGATTTTAGCTCGCTGGATGGAAGGGTATCGCGGTGAAGCTTCGGAAAAAGTGAAGCTGGCGGATAAACTAAAGCCTTTGTTTGAAGCCATCCCCGATCTTCGTCTCAGGGATCTTTATTTGGCCGAAGCCGCTCAAAAAATGAGCGTTACTTTGCCCTGGTTGCGTCAAGCTGTTGGAATACAAGGCAGTGCCCCTGGATATACTCAGAACCGCCCCGGCATGACTAGGACGGTGCAGCCAAGCCCGTCGACTAACCCGGCGGTGCCAGAAGCGGTGTCTTCTTCAGTAGAAGGAGGCAAAATCAGCCTTAAAGGGGCCTCAAAAGCAGAACTTCTGCTATTAGGATTGGTACTCAAAAGTCGTGCCAATTTTGATCAATTTGTGAATGAAAAGTTGCTTGAGAGCGTCGCTCACGACGGAGTGAAAAAGATCCTCGAAAAGGCGACGGATGTGTATAGACAAGATCTTAATAAGTTTGATAAGTTGACCAGTCTGCTTGTCTCTTACGTCGATCAGCCTGAATATTTATTTCAAGCCGGTCCACAAGCTGAAACCGAGCCAGGGTTCGACGAAGAGGCTGAAGTGAAGCTCTTGCGTGATTGCTTTAAACGCGTGCGGGAAAATTTCTTAAGAGAGCAAGCAAAGCAATTAGCACGAGATCTTAAAAACGAACCTAGTTCGGAAAAGTTGGAACAGATTATGAATATTCAGAGAAACCGAATCTCTCTGAATAAAGGGTAAAAGGCGGGGTATTGATGAAACCGAACCTACCAAATAAACAAGAGAAAGAGCCCGTAAAGGTTCTTTCC
>NZ_JTEV01000014.1 GCF_000786105.1 Bdellovibrio sp. ArHS | reverse complement strand
ATTTCCTATTACAGTTTCAGACTCGTTTACCGGAAATTCTGTTGGCGATACTGGAACAAGGGTTGATGTTAGGTTTCCGAAAGAAGTACAGGACCAAAGTAGAGCAACAAAGACTAGTTTATAATTCTTCATAATTCATAGCCTACAATATCTAAATAAAAATGCTTTATAATTGTCGTGTGCCACGAAATATTTGGTCAGTAGTCATAGGTTTGTTTATCATTGCTGGACAGCCACGGTTCGCTC